>CAMOGZ010000175.1 GCA_946614405.1 uncultured Eubacterium sp.
GGTACTGCGCAAGGACATCGAAGCTGAGCCGCAGCTGCGGATCCTGGCGGATTCAGCGGAGGCTGGCCCCCATATTCTTTCGACGGAAAACGGCCGCCAGATCTTCGTGCTGGGTCATCAGGAATACGACAAGGCAACCCTTGCTTCCGAGTACTTCCGCGATGTGGATAAGGGCCTGGATATCCAGGTGCCGAAGAACTACTTCCGCAACGATGATCCCGATGAGGAGATCCTGTTCCGCTGGCGCAGCCACGCCAATCTGCTGTTCAGCAACTGGCTCAACTACTATCTCTATCAGGCGACTCCGTACAACCTGGACGACCTGCGGGACGGCAAGGCCGACGCCTGGCGTGAGACCAGCGGCGAAGAGTAGGGAGCAGGGTACGCTGTCATGGCAAAAATAGAGTTTCCTCCCGGCACCATGCTGAGTCCCGTCCCCGCGGTGATGGTCAGCTGCGGGACCATGGACCATCCCAATATCATCACCATCGCCTGGACAGGCATCATCTGCTCTGATCCGCCCATGACGTATATTTCCGTACGTCCGTCGCGGTTCTCTTATGATATCATCCGTTCCGCCGGTGAGTTCACCATCAACCTGGTGGACCGGGACCTGACCTTCGCGGCTGATTTTTGCGGCGTCCGTTCCGGCAGGGATGTGGACAAGTTCCGGGAACAGCACCTGACGGCAGTGCAGGGGACCCATGTCAGCTGTCCATCGATTGCGGAATCCCCCGTCAACATCGAGTGCCGGGTGGTGCAGGTGGTGGAGCCGGCGGCCTATGTTACTGCGGCCTGTGATGGCGATGACGCTGCCGGGAAGGCCGGAACCCATCATATGTTCCTGGCGGAGATCGTGGGTGTCACCGTAGAGGAATCCCTGATGGACGAATCCGGGACCCTGCGGCTGGACAGGGCCGGACTGACTGCCTACAACCACGGTCATTATTATTCTCTGCAAAGGCAGGAGCTGGGCCGGTTCGGCTATTCTGTGATGAAGCCGAAGACCCGCAAACGCTATGAGGCACGTCGTCGGGCCGAACGCCGGAAGCAGGGACATCGTTAGAACCACTGGCGCAGAATTCTCTATTTCGCTTATTACAGGGCTTCGGCCCTGTTTTTTTCTTGCACTTCAATCTGATGACCGGGAAATGGTATTATATGGAATGTGATACACCCATGAAGTGAAGAAACACGGTACAAGATTTTTTTCAGATGACCATTCGGATATGGTACAATAAGATTGGTTCTTAATGCTGTATCATCAACAGTATGAAGTCAGGAGGGCAGTGTTTTGATTGATCGGAATCTGTTAAAAAACCTATCCAAAAAATACCCGGATGTCAAATCCGCTACGCAGGAGATCGTGAACCTCAGCGCGATCCTCAGTCTTCCCAAGGGAACGGAATATTACCTCAGCGACCTGCATGGTGAGCATGAGGCTTTCATCCACATGCTCAAGAGCGCTTCGGGTGTCATCAAGGGCAAGATCGACGAGATCTTCGGACCGGACCTTACGTCTGAGGAACGGAACGAACTGGCGGCCCTGGTGTACAATGCCGAAGCGGAGATCGCCCGCCGGAAGAAATCAGAAAATGATTTCGACCGCTGGTGCAAGGCATCCATCCTGCATCTGGTCCTGATCTGCAAATCCGTCTGCAACAAGTATACCCAGTCAAAGATCCGTAAGCGTCTGCCGAAGGAATACGCCTATATCATTGACGAGCTTCTGCATGCGGATGATGAAGCCAACATGGGCAATTATTACACCCAGATCATCAACACCATGGTGGAGTGCCGGGTGGCGGAGGAGTTCATCATTGAGATGGCTGACGTCATCAGCAGCCTGGCGGTGGACAGACTCCATATCATCGGGGACATCTGGGACAGAGGTTCCCATCCTGACCGCATCATGGATTACCTCATGGAATTCCATGACGTGGATTTCCAGTGGGGCAACCACGATATCGTCTGGATTGGCGCGGCTACGGGAAACTGGGCCTGCATCGCCAATGTCCTGCGGATGAACATTTCCTACAACAACTTCGACATGCTGGAAGTGGGCTATGGTTTCAATCTCCGGCCCCTGGCCATTCTGGCCGAAAAGTATTACAAGTACGATCCCTGCATCAAATTCTGGCCCAAGGTCATCGAGGAGAACAAGATGGACCCGGTGGATCCGGGACTGGCGGCCAAGATGAACAAGGCCATCGCTATCCTGCAGTTCAAGATCGAAGGGCAGAGGATCAAGGCCCATCCGGAATACCATCTGGAGCACCGCAGGATGCTGGAGAAGATCGATTTCGACAGGGGCACCATCCGTATCGGGGACAAGGAATACGAACTCAATGACAAGAATTTCCCCACCATCGATCCCAGCGACCCCTACAAACTCACCAATGATGAAGAGCAGGTCATGAAGGGACTGTCCCTGGCCTTCCTCCAGAACGAGAAGCTGCAGCGGCATATCCGGTTCATGATGACCCATGGCGCACTCTACATGATCGTCAACGGCAATCTGATGTATCATGGCTGCATCCCCATGAACGAGGACGGTACATTCAAGGAAATCGAATTCATGGGAAAGAAGCTCAGCGGCAGGGCATATATGGATCATCTGGATCAGCTGGTCAGAGAAGCCTTCTTCCGGGAAGAGCCGCCCAAGCGCAAGGGCAAATCCGGTGACCTCATGTGGTATCTGTGGCTTTCTGCCAACAGTCCCCTGTTCGGCAAAGATCAGATGACCACCTTCGAGCGGTGCTTCATCGATGACAAGGCATCCCATAAGGAGCATACCGTCCCGTACTACAAACTGATCAATCAGCAGGAGGTCTGTGAGAACATTCTGCGGGAGTTCGGTCTGGATCCGGAGGATAATGTCATCCTCAACGGTCACGTGCCGGTGAAGATCAAGGACGGAGAAAGTCCGGTGAAGGGGGGAGGCCGTCTCTTCATCATCGACGGCGGTATGTCCAAGGCCTACCAGAAGACCACAGGCATCGCGGGTTATACATTCATCTTCAATTCCCGCTACATGGCCCTGGCCGAGCACAAACCCTACAGCCCGCTGCAGCCGGACGGGACCCAGGTTTTCCATTCGCCGCTCATTACCATCGTCAAGAATATGAGAAAGCGTGTCCTGATCCAGGATACGGACATCGGTCAGGAGCTGCTTCGTGAAAAAGAGGAGCTGAAGGCGCTGGTGGCGGAATACCGCAGCGGTACCATGAAACAGAGAATTTCACAGCGGGACTACTGATTTGACACTATGTTGCTCAAAAGGGAAGATTATCACGGGAAACGGAGAAATAGTCCTTGCAAAGGCAGGTCAAATATGTTTTAATTACTTTGGTGTATTTTGTTACAAAAATAACGATACATTCATCCACAAAGCGATGTTTTACATCAAAAAATCGCTGTTAAATAATTCTAAGGAGGCATTTACATGAACTTTCAACTGACGAAGGAACAAGAATTCGTAAGAAAAATGGTAAGCGATTTTGCCACGACTGAGGTTGAACCT
>CAMOGZ010000176.1 GCA_946614405.1 uncultured Eubacterium sp.
AGATTATCGTTCCTTCAGCCAGTCCTTCAACATGGTCTATCAGGTGGGCGCAGACAACCTGCAGCTTGGGTTCCTGAAGATGCTGAAGGGCACGCAGATCCGCGAGGAAGCGGCGGTCCACGGCTATGTCTTCCGGGACAAAGCCCCCTATGAGTTCATCTCCAACAACTACCTGTCCGCCATGGACGTGGTGAAGCTGAAAATGGTGGAGACCGTACTGGAGCTCTTCCACAACCGGGGCGGATTTGAGACCACCCTGGAGCTTCTGATGCAGGAGCTGGAGCTGAAACCATTCAGAATGTATGAATATCTGGCAGATTTCTACTACACCAAGGGATACCACCACGCATCCCATAAGAAGGAAGATCTCTACCGGATCCTGTATAAATTCGCCATGAAACAGGAGGCGAAACACCGCGGGCTCTCTGTTCTGGTCCAGCAGTATCTCACCGCAGATATGAAGCAGGCCCTGAACGAGGACACCGTCAAACGATTCATGAACAAAGGCTGGGATATTCAATGACTAAAGAACAAGAACAACTGAAAGACCGCATCGGAGAGTATCTGATCCCCCGCATCGACCAGGGATTTCTCTTCGACGAGCTGTCAGACAATTATCTGGAAAAGGCAGGGGTGCTGCACATTCTGAAGGATGTGCCGGTGCCCATCCGCATCTCCGAGATGTCCGGCATGACCACGGTCACCATCGCGCGGAACATGGCCTACGTCATGGGCTGTGACATCAATTTCCGCTACCGTCAGAATTACATCGATTATATCGTGCACACCTTCAGCAAAGACTTTGTGAAGCCTCTGATCAACGAAGGGGTGGAGCTGGCCGCATCGGAGAAGTACGAGGAGGCATGCATCCTCTTCCGCGCCGCGCTGATGATCGACACGGAGAACCGGGACGCCCTGTACTGCTACGGCAGAGCCTGCAAGGACGCCTATGAGAACGGCTCCGGCGAGGAGTACATCGGCCGGTTCAAAGCCGAGTCCCTGGAGGCCTTTGAGCGCCTGACGCTGCAGGACCCAGACTTCGACATGGGATTCTATTTCCTGGGGTTCGGCTACGTCAACCTGGGCCTCTACATCAAAGCCAAACTGACTTGGGACCGGTTCATGGAACTGTCTTCCCAGGGCGAGCTGCGGGCGGAAGTCCGGGGCCTTCTGGACAAGCTGGTGGAACCCTGCAAAATCGAAGAAGGATATAACGCGGTCCTGTCCGGACGGTTCGAGGAGGGCATCGCCATCCTGTCGGACTACGAAGAGGACAGCCGCTTCAACACCTGGTGGCCCCTGTGGTACTACCTGGGCATGGCTTACAAAGGCCTGGAAGAGTATCAGGACGCGGAAGAGCGCTTCCGTCGCGTGCTGCAGTATTCCCCAAGTAATGTCGACACCATGAAGGAGCTGGCCGAGATCTACGAGATCTGGGGCGACACCGAGAAAGTGGAAAAGTACCGCAACAAGATCAAAATCGTCAATGCCAACGCGGAGCTTGACCGGGAGGAAAAGCGCGCCCAGGAAATGCCCGGGCTGTCGTAAGGACAGAGAATAGATACCGGCGCGATGCCGGGACACAGGCGGCGCCCGCTGATGGGCCGCCGGGCCGCCGCGAGACGAGATGCGCCGCCTCCGCCGGGCCGCGACACAGGAGAAACTATGAGCGAGAAGGATACAACTATCGCGAAGATCCGCGAGATCATCGATACCAAGATAAACCCCGCGCTGTCGGAGCACATGGGCGGACTGGAATTCCGCAGCTACGAGGACGGAGTCCTTTCCGTGCGTTTCACCGGCGCCTGCCGGGGCTGCTACGCCGCAGACGATACCCTGAACGGCATCGTCCGCCAGGTGTTCGCCCAGGAGATGCCGGAGATCGCAGAGGTAGAACTGGACGAGAGCATCGATCCGGAAATGCTGGATCTGGCACGGAAACTGATGAAAGAAGGAGCCGGAAGGAAATGAAGATCGGTGTGAAATTCTGCGGGGGATGCAACCCCAATTACGACCGAAAAAAATACCTCGACCGTATGGTCGAGGCGTTTCCGTCTTTTGAATTCGAAGCTGTGCGCCCGGATGCTCACTATCCAGAGCTCTTAGTAATCTGCGGCTGCCTGCGCCGCTGCGCAGACTACTCCGCCATATCCTACGACCACCTGAACCTGGTGGGCGCAGAAGATGCGCAGGTGGAGTTTATAAATGAGTAATGTTGTCGGGGATCGAAATCGGAATAAATACTATTATCTTATCATATCCGTGTACAGCGTTAGAGGAAGACCATGGTCAGGATCGTGGCCGCCACCGGGATCGTCGCAATGGACACCAGGGTGGTGAGAGAGACGATCTCCGACAGCACCTTCGCATTCTTGTGGTACTGCTGAGCCAGCGCCACCGTGATGACGGCCGTGGGCAGCACGGTCATGAAAACCAAAGCAACTTTCACATTTGCCGCGAGGAAGGGCAAAGGTCGGACGGCTGCGAACATCAGCGCCGGGAAAACCACCATTGCCAGAATCACGGCTTTTATATTGTTTGCGTTCAGGATGCCGCGGATGTTGCGGCTGCCCAGCTGGACGCCCACCAGGATCATGGATATGGGAACCGTGGCGTCGCTGAGCATGACCACGATCTCATCCACCACCGGAGGCGGCTGGATCCCTGCGATGAGCAAAGCCAGACCCACGAAAATACTGATGACGATGGGGCTTGCCAGGGTCCGGACGATGTCCCTGGTATTTGGACGCCACCCGGTTCCGATGTTGAAGATAAAGGGCAGAAGCATCATAGTATAGAAGTTCAGCATGACATTGGACATGGCCATCAGGTACAGCATTTCCGACCCGAAGATCGCCATGGTGATGGGGAATCCCATAAACCCGGTATTGGTAGGAACGATGGAAGCCACGTAGATGCCCAGTTCCTCCTTCGTCCTGAAACGGAGGAGGCGGACAAGCACGATGGCGGCGCCGGTGCCCACTATAAAGTAAAGCACCGTGCCTGTCATGACCTGGATCGTCAGGTCGATCAGCTCCGGCGTCAGCTCCCTGGAATAGATGGCGTGGGCACCCATGCAGGGTCCCAGGATCTGCATCACCAAAGCCGTCAGGATCGGAATGGAATCATCCCTCAGGATCTTCAGCCGGTACGCCCCGAAACCGATCAATATTAATATGAAAATCGATGCAACTTTCCCGATTACGACTGTCATTATGTACTCCTTGTAGTGCGCGTTAGTAGTATTATAGCAGAGATCAGCGGAATTTCAATGGGGGAGTGGCTCGTGGTATGGGAAAGCAGCGCCGTGTGGTGTGCAGTGTGACCCATCCCCGGCAGGTGAAGTATCTGTACGGATAGTGTGAAGATTACGTCTTTTATCTTGTGGCAAAATAATTTAAAAATACGCTTGACAGAATGAATGACTTACGCTATAATTATCAATGTTGTCGGCCAAGACAACGTTGATCCGAGGTAGCTCAATGGTGGAGCAACCGGCTGTTAACCGGTAGGCTGTGGGTT
>CAMOGZ010000177.1 GCA_946614405.1 uncultured Eubacterium sp.
ATAGTACAGCGGGCACTGCGAAAGCGGTGCCCGCTTTTGTCTCGGGGTTTACAGAACAGGGGAAAAGGGTATAATGGAGGTAGAGTTTAATGAAGGAGGAGAAATCATGATCAATACCATCGTACTAATTATTATCATTGCACTGATTGTTATCCTGATCTTTGACAATATCCGTATCGTGCCGCAGGCGCATACGTACATCACCGAGCTTCTGGGAAAATATCATAAGACCTGGGAGGCCGGGATCCATATCAAGATCCCGTTCTTCGAGCGGATCGTCACCAAGATCTCGCTGAAGGAGCAGGTCCTGGATTTCCCGCCGCAGCCGGTCATCACCAAGGATAACGTTTCCATGGACATCGATGCTGTCATCTTTGCTAAGGTATTCGATCCGAGAATGTACACCTACGGTGTGGAGGACCCCATCCGCGGTCTGCAGAATCTGTCTGCTACGACCCTTCGTAACATCATCGGTGATATGGAGCTGGACCAGACACTGACGTCCCGTGACCAGATCAACGCCCAGATGAAGAGGATCCTGGATGAGGCGACGGATCCATGGGGCCTGACCGTGACCCGTGTGGAGCTGAAGAACATTCAGCCGCCCCGGGAGATCGAGGAGGTCATGACCAAACAGATGAGAGCAGAGCGTGAACGTCGTCAGACAGTGCTGGAAGCACAGGCCCATAAGGAAGCCGTCGTGGCAAGAGCTACCGGTGATAAGGAGGCAAAGGTCCTGGCAGCAGAAGCGGAGAAGGAAGCCAAGATCTCCATCGCACAGGGTGAAGCAGAGTCCATCCGTCTGGTTTACGAGGCCCAGGCTCAGGGACTTGAGAAACTGAAGCATGCCAACATCAACGATTCCGTTCTGAAGCTGAAGGGGATCGAGGCTCTGAAGGACGTGGCCGATGGCCGCGCCACCAAGATCTATATGCCGTCGGATATCGCATCTGCGGTATCCTCGCTGGGAATGATCAGTGAGTCCCTCGGCATCGGTGATGCAACGCCCATTGATTACAGCGAGAAGGAGAAACCGCCTCTCGAAGAGGATCCCTGCCTGCGCGACAATGCAACCGCAGTCAGCAAGGAGGCTTCTGTGACGGCAAGGACACTGAAGCAGGATGTAGAAAGATAAGTTATATGATAAGAGCACAGTCCGATTTCGGACTGTGTTTTTTCTGTGAAAATCTACCACCGCAGTGGGAATCATGGTATACTATGAGATACCAACAAGCCGCGCGGCCACGACCGCGCACACTTAAGGAGGAATCAACTTAATGGAAACCCAGCAAATGGGCGTATATATTGCTGCGATCTTTGTTCTCGTGATCCTGTCAGCCTATTTCTCGGCGACGGAGACGGCGTTTACCTCGCTGAACCGGATCAAGCTGAAGAATATGGCAAACGACGGCAACCGCCGGGCGAAGAAGGTACTGGAGCTGGAGGAACAGTATGACACGCTGCTGTCCACCATCCTGGTAGGGAACAACATCGCAAATATCGCCAACACCGCCATCGCAACGGTGTTTTTCGTCATGCTTTACGGAAAGTACGGGGCCACGATATCGACCATCGTTATGACTCTGATCGTCCTGGTCTTCGGTGAGATCACCCCGAAGGGACTGGCCAAGGAATATCCGGAGAAGTTCGCCATGTTCTCCGAGCCCTTCATCCGTGCACTGATGATCCTGTTCACACCGTTGAACTGGATCTTCGGCCAGTGGAAGAAGCTGGTGATGCTGATCTTCAAGGGCGGATCCGACCGGTCCATCACCGAGGATGAGCTCCTCACCATCGTAGAGGAAGCGGAAACCGAGGGCAGCATCCAATCGGAGCAGAGCGAGCTGATCCAGAACGCCATCGAGTTCAACGAACTGGAGGCTTGGGATGTGCTGACGCCCCGTGTGGATATCGAGGCTATCGACATCGAGGCCACCAAGAAGGACGTGGCGGCTTTGTTCAAGGACACCGGGTTCTCCAGGATGCCTGTGTACGAGGATGACCTGGACAACATCCTGGGCGTCCTGAATCAGAAGGACTTCCACAACTATATCTCCGGCACCCGCAATACCATCGCAGACTATGTCAAGCCTGTCGTCTTTGTGGCAGGATCCATGAAGTGCGCGGACCTTCTGAAGAAGATGCAGGCCAGTAAGACACAGATCGCCATCGTTGTGGACGAGTACGGCGGCACCGAGGGCCTGGTGACCATGGAGGACATCATCGAGGAGCTGGTGGGCGAGATCTACGACGAGCACGATGAAGTGGAGACCGCGGAGATCACGCCGCTGCAGGACGGAAGCTACCGGATCCTGGGCAGCACCAACGTGGAGAAGATGTTTGATTATTTCGAGGAGGACGTGGAGGTGGATGCCACCACCGTCAATGGATGGGTAGTCCTTCTCATAGATAAATTACCGTCGGTGGGAGACGGCTTCAGCTATGATGCAGGAGGCAAGATCTTCGAGGGCAAGGTGACCCGGGCCGACGGCCGCAAAGCAACCGAGATCAATCTGAAGGTGACAGAGAAACCAGAAGAAGACATACAGAAAGGGGAGAACAGAAAATGAGCTTTGTAGAAAAACTTTTTGGCGATCTGAATAAGAGAGAAGTCAAGAAGATCGAGAAAATCGTAGATAAGGTGGAGGCTTATGACAGCGCCATGCAGGCTTTGTCCGATGAGGAGCTGCAGGCCAAGACTCCGGAATTCCGTGAGCGCCTGGCTCAGGGGGAGACCCTGGACGACATCCTGCCGGAAGCCTTTGCGGTATGCCGCGAGGCAGCATGGAGAATCCTGGGGATGAAGCACTTCCGGGTTCAGCTCATCGGCGGCGTGGCTCTGCATCAGGGCCGGATCGCAGAGATGAAGACCGGTGAAGGTAAGACCCTGGTGGCGACCCTGCCCACTTACCTGAACGCCCTGGAAGGCCGCGGCGTCCACGTGGTCACCGTCAATGACTACCTGGCCAAGCGAGACTCCGACTGGATGGGGAAGGTCTACTCCTTCCTGGGAATGACCGTGGGATGCGTCATCCACGGCATCGATGAGGAGACCCGCCGCGCCGCCTACGCTGCCGACATCACCTACGGAACCAACAATGAGTTCGGTTTCGACTACCTCCGGGACAACATGGTGACCTACGAGGAAGAGCTGATGCAGCGGGAGCTGAACTACGCCATCGTCGACGAGGTGGACTCCATCCTCGTGGATGAGGCCAGGACCCCGCTGATCATTTCCGGTCAGGGCACAAAGTCCACCGACCTGTATAAACGGGCGGACCAGTTCGTTCTCACACTGAACAAGGACACTGATATAGAAGTAGAAGAGAAGGACCAGCAGGTCTCTCTCACCGACGCCGGCGTGGTGAAGGCAGAGGAATTCTTCAAGCTGGAGAACTTCGGTGATCCGGATAATATGGAGATCAACCATCACGTTCAGCAGGCTCTGAAGGCTCACAACCTGATGGAGCGTGACGTAGACTATATCGTCAAGGACGGCGAGATCGTCATCGTCGACGA
>CAMOGZ010000178.1 GCA_946614405.1 uncultured Eubacterium sp.
AGCCTTCTCCCGTGGGAATCCCAGCTCCTCCGTCAGGCGGTCCAGATACTTGACTCCCATCACGATGTGGCCCAGCAGCTGGCCTTCCATGGAGTAGCCCGGGGAGATGCCGTTCTGATCCGACAGGATCTCATTCAGCTTCTGCATATCATGAACGATGACGCCGGCGCACACCAGATCCTTCTTCAGGTCGGTGTACACTCCGCAGAGGGCGATGCCCGCCGCCAGCATTCTCTTCATGTGGTACAGCAGTCCTGCGAACTCCGCATGATGGTTCTTGGACGCCGCCGGATAATACATCAGTTTCTCCTGATTGTCCGTAAGGATGCGGGTGCACAAGGCTCTCAGGTCCGGATCCTTCATGGCATCGGCTATGCCATAGATATAGTCATACATTACCTTAGGATCTTCCGGCGCCGCCTTGATGTAATCCTTCCGGTCCAGGCCGTCCTCCGGCCGTGCGGCACGGATTCTCTGGACCCTCAGCTGGCTCTGGCTCTGCCACTCGGTCACCAGCGCCTTCACCTTGATCAGGTCTCCTTCTTTGATGGAATTCAGATCCTCCAGTTCCCGGTCTGATACATCCCACTTCTTGGCGGAGATCTCGCCGGTCATATCTCCCAGCGTCAGATCCAGATACTGCTTCCGGTTGGCACCCATCTTCACTGCGATGTGCTTGACCAGGAAGAAGTCGATGAATTCCATGTCCTTTCTCAGATCTTTAATATAAAACTGCTTCAATCTTTCACTCTCCATTCTTTTCCCTGGGCAATCAAACAGCCGCCCGGGGGTTCTGTCTAACAGTATACCACAATTCAGGCGGCTGTGCTATGGCTAAATTTGGAAAAAAATGGTTATTATGCTCGGTTCATCTCCACTGTGGCCTTGAACAGGTCTCCATCGATGGACACATTGAAACAGCCTCCCATAAGATTGGTCAGGTCCCTTGCTATGGCCAGTCCCAGGCCGCTTCCTTCTGTATTCCTGGAACAATCTCCCCGTTTAAATCTTTCCATCAACTCCTCCGCGTCAATATTCAACGGCTCCCGGGAAATGTTCTTTACCTCCAGCCTGATCCGGTTGCCCATGGGGGCGTCACTGATATCGATATAAGCCCTGCTGTACGGAAGAGCGTACTTGCCGACATTGGTCAAAAGATTCTCGATGATCCGCCAAAAAAGTTTCCCATCTGCCATCACGTAATCCTCTTCCGTCTTCTTGCTATAGATGACCTGAATATGATTCTTCTCCAGGTTTTCATCCAATTCCACCAGGGCCTGATTCACCACCGCGCCCATTTCGATCCGCTCCAGATTGACCGGGATATCCCCGCTGGAGGCTTTGGCCGCCTCGAACAGATCTTCCGTCAGTTTCTGCAGCCGACTTGTTTTCTCGTCTATGATTTCCAGATATTCCGAAGCATTGTCGCTTTCCAGGCCTTCTTCCTTCAACAAATCCACATAGCTGACCATGGAGGTCAGGGGCGTCTTCAGGTCATGAGACACATTGGAGATCAAGTCAGTCCTCATGCGCTGGGTTTTCAGTTCATTTGCCACCGCAAGGCTTTGTGCCTCGGTGATGGCATTAATGCCCTCCGCCAGCCGTGACAACTCGCCCTGGTCCTCCACTTCGATCTTCTCGTAGAGGTCTCCTGCACGGGCACGGTCTACGCCTTCCCGGACTCTGTTATACTGATCCATCCACTTGGGCACAAAGACCAGGATCAGCGCGATCACCACCACAGTCCCGATCCATGTGGCACAAAGTAAAGCGGCCAGAATCAGGATCCCAACGGTTTTCCCCGTCCGGTGATCCGAATCTTTTTCAATGAGCCGGATCACATAGACCCATACAGCGCCGATCACCGTTCTGCGCCAGAAACAGTGATCTTTCAGTTTCCTGGCTAGTGACTGCACGACACAGAGGATAAAGGCTGTTGCCAGCGCTGCCAGCGCCAGGGATACGAACAGTTCCACCCAGGTCGGCTCCATATATGCATAATCAAATGGTTCGATCTCCGGTACACTCTGGACATCCGTATCATACCACCAATAGCCAAAGGCCTGTCTGGCACTGGCTGTCCCACTGGTAGCCTGATCCACAATTCTCTGCATCAGGCTGCTGTTTCCTGTCCAGTTGTACATCAGCAATCCTGACGGGACGAATAAGGACCCCACAGCGATACCGGCAGCGATCTGCACATCGCTGTAGATACGATCGAACCAGGTGAGGTGGACCCCTCCTTCTTCCATCTTCCTTCCGGTTTTCATTACAGACAGAATCAGGCTCACCACGAATACCACAACAGCAGTGAAAAGGATGACCCAGACCAGAGTCCTCTGTCCGTTGAGCCATGCCTCATTGACCTGGATCGCCTGGTCTTCCTTAACAAATTCCTGTAGCTGCCGGATAAACCCCACGCCCTCCTCCAGTTTCACACTGATGAAGAACTGCACCCAGCAGGCCAGCCAGATGACAATAGCGGAGGCAAATGACATAAAACTGCTCACTGCCCATACCAGACTCCTGGAATCTCTGTCTAATCTTTCTTCCATAATAAACACTCCCTTCTTACCCTTTTGCAACTATATTGTAGCAAGGGAGAGAAGGGAGTGCAATTAACTGCCGGTTACGAAATTCTTAAGAAATTATGAACCTATTCTTGCTTCAGTTTCTCCGTGAAGTCCGCCATGGCCTCAGAGATCTTGATCTGCTGGGGGCAGACTGCCTCGCAGCTTCCACATCCGATGCAAGCGGAAGGTCTCTTATCCTTAGGGACAGCTCCCAGTGCCATCGGTGCGATGAATCCGCCCTCGGTGAAGGAGTGCTCATTGTACAAAGCCAGAAGCTCCGGGATATTCAGTCCCTGGGGGCAATATTCCATGCAGTAGTGGCATGCGGTACAGGGTACGGTATTGCTGCTGGTCATGGTCTTTGCCAGCTCGTAAGTTCTGGTCATTTCCTCCTGGGACAAAGGCTTCTCTTCAGCGAAGTATCCCAAGTTCTCCTTCATCTGATCCAGGCTGGAGGATCCCGCCAGAATCATGGTCACACCCGGAATGGACTGCAGATAACGGAACGCCCATTCAGTATCTGTAACCTCCGGACGGCTCTTCCGGAATACGGCCTTCTCCTCATCGGTCAGGCGGCAGAGTCTGCCTCCGCGCAGGGGCTCCATGACCCATACCGGAATGCCGCACTCCTTCAGTTTCTCTACCTTCAGTCTGGCGTCCTGGAACTCCCAGTCCAGATAGTTCAGCTGGATCTGGCAGAACTCCATGTATTCCCCATACTTCTCCAGGAAACGGTTCACCACATCGATGCTTCCGTGAGCAGAGAATCCCAGGTGACGGATCCGTCCGTTCTCCTTCTGCTTCTTCAGATAATCCAGCGTGCCATTGCTCTCATCCAGGTATTTCTCGATGTTCAGCTCGCAGACGTTGTGGCAGAGATAGAAGTCGAAGTAGTCCACTCCGCACTTCTCCAGCTGCTTCTCGAA
>CAMOGZ010000179.1 GCA_946614405.1 uncultured Eubacterium sp.
ATCATGGTTCCGAAGGCCAGAGCCAGAACGTCCTTCATGTTCAAGGACTTCTGTAGTTCTTGTCTTTGTCCTTCCATACTTCTTCTCCTTTTCTACTATAAAAAATATAATTGCCGATCCGTTTCCGGATCCTCCTGAACCGGTCAAGCCAGGACCGGTATTGGACAAATGGAGATGCATCCGATACATGCAGAAGAATATGTGTCGGATGCAGAAAACATATGCGAAAATCCAGGAAGTACTCCCAGAAATTCATGTTGCTATTATACTCACTTTGAATGGAAAGTCCACGAATCTCGGGCCGGGCCCTCAACCTCGCTAAACCGTTGATATTTTAACGTTTTCAGTTCCTTCTGACAACCTCCTACAACCCTTTCAGACGCAAACTCATACTTTCGGTTGACCGTTTTTTTTGCCATTTATCATATCTTTCGCACTTTTTAGCGAGATGAAATATACATATATTTCCATGTCCACGGCTGCCCGGACAGAAAACCCGGGCAGAAAAAAAGGGCCGTGTGATCTCACTGCCCTGCGGCCTTCGACACACTGCCCTTTATTTTCTCTTTTTTTCCCGGGGAATTACTCCACCGGATTCCCATCCGCCGCGATGGTCTCGACAAACTCGTAACGGGTCTTTCCGTCCACTTCATTGTCTGCGAAGAGGATCATACCCTTGGACTCCAGTCCGCGGAGCTTGCGCGGTTTCAGGTTGGCTACCACCACCACTTTCTGTCCCACGCAGTCTTCCGGCTTGTGATATTCCGCCACGCCGGAAATGATCTGACGGATCTCCGTTCCCATCTTCACCTGGAAGACCAGAAGCTTGTCCGCCTTGGGATGCTTCTCCGCCTTGAGGATCGTACCGACCCTGAGGTCCAGCTTGGCAAAATCATCGTATTCGATGGGATCCTTCAGCTCCAGCGGAATGCTTTCGGCCTCCCCAGCGTCCGCAGCCGCGCCGGCAGCTGCAGCTTCGCCAGCCTTTGCTTCCTTCTCCGCGGCTCTGGCCGCGCTGCCCTTCACATGCACATCCTGGCCCTTGGCGCCCAGCGCGTAGAGCTCTTCCAGTTCCTTATCGATGTCCAGCCGCTGGAAGATGGCTGCGCCCTTCTTGACCTGCTCGCCGTTCATCATCTCAAATTCGAAGGCGTCCTCCCAGGCCACGTCCGCGTACCACAGACCCAGCTGCTTGCGGATGGCATCGGATGTGGTATGCATGAAGGGATGGATCAGCACGGAGATGATCCGGATGGTCTCCGCCAGATTGTGGAGCACGTTGTCCAGGCGGGCCTTCAGCTCAGGATCCTTGGCCAGGACCCATGGCATGGTCTCATCGATGTACTTGTTGGCCCGGCGGACGACCACCCAGATCTCCTCCAGGGCCATGTTGAACTTGAACTCGTCCATCTGGGCTTCCACCTTGGCTGCCGCGCCCACAGCGATCTCCCGCAGCTGGGCGTCGTAGTCCGGAACATCGCCCTGACCAGCCTTTGCATCTCTGCCGGCCTCGGTCAGCTCAGGCACGAATCCGCCGTTGTATTTCTCGATCATGGACACGGTCCGGGACACCAGATTGCCCAGGTCGTTGGCCAGGTCGTAGTTCAGCCGCTTCAGCATGACCTCGTTGGTGAACATGCCGTCCTGGCCGAAGGTGTATTCCCGCAGCAGGAAGTACTTCAGGGCGTCGATGCCGTAGCGGTCGATCAGGATCACCGGATCGATGACGTCCGCGCCCTTGGCAGCCTTGGACTTGGAGACCTTCTCTCCGCCCAGCAGCAGCCAGCCGTGGCCCCGCACCTGCTTGGGCAGGGGGAGATCAGCGCTCATCAGCATGGCCGGCCAGATGATGGAATGGAACCGTACGATCTCCTTGCCCACCAGGTGGACGTCCGCCGGCCAGTATTTGTCGTATTTCTCCGGCTCATCCGGCCATCCCAGGGCGGTGATGTAGTTCGAAAGGGCGTCCAGCCAGACGTAGATGACGTGCTTCTCGTCGATGGGCACCGGGATGCCCCAGTCAAAGGAGGATCTGGAAATGCAAAGGTCTTCCATGCCCTGCTCGATGAAGGCGATCATCTCATTGCGGCGGGACTCCGGCTCCAGGAATTCCGGTGTGTTGTGGAAAATGTCCAGCAGCTTGTCCGCGTACTTGCTGATCTTGAAGAAATAGGCTTCTTCCTTGGCCTTGGAAACTTCCCGGCCGCAGTCCGGACACTTGGTGCCGTCGATCAGCTGATTCTGGGTCCAGAAGGATTCGCAGGGGGTGCAGTACCAGCCTTCGTACTCGCCCTTGTAGATGTCGCCCTTCTCGTACATCTTCATGAACAGGCTCTGTACCCGCTTGATGTGCCGGGGCTCCGTGGTCCGGATGAAGTCATCGTAGGAGATCTCCATGGTCTTCCACAGATCCTTGATGCCGGCAACCACCTCGTCCACGTAGGCCTGGGGGCTGACACCCTTGGCGTCCGCCAGTGTCTGGATCTTCTGTCCGTGCTCGTCCGTTCCCGTCAGGAACATGACGTCATAACCCTGCAGGCGCTTGAACCGCGCCATGGCGTCGGCCATGACCGTGCAGTAGGTGTGCCCGATGTGCAGGTTCGAGCTCGGATAGTAGATCGGTGTTGAGATGTAATAAGTTCCTTTGTCTTTTGCCATTTTCTTTTATCCTCATTTCTCCGCTGCGGATGGGCAGCGGCAGATTATTTTATACGAACAGTTTCGGTTCTTTGCGGTCGGGGTAGCCCAGCTCCAGCTCCGTTTTGTGGTAGAGATATCCCTCGTCATCGAAGTAGAAGACGCCTTCCGGACATTTCTTCTCGCAGCCGCAGCATTTGATGCAGATGCCCTCGACGGCCACGGCCTTGTCCGTCCAGTGAATGGAGCCCATGGGGCAGGCGGAGATGCAGATGCCGCATCTGGTGCACTTGTCCTCATGCACCTTGGGCTTGACCTTCAGAATGTTGATGTGATTGCCCTGCCGGTCCTGGGGGATATAGTAGGGCCGGATGGGATCCTGGCCGTCCACCTCCACCGGGCAGACTTCCTCCAGCACCGGAACCAGCGCCTCCATGCCGTCCACAGTCTCACCGGACTGGGCGTCGCTCTCTTCTGCCAGCTTTTCCGCGGCCTTCCTGCAAAGGCTGGCGATCTTTTCTGCCACGGCCTTGCCGAATTCCACTGCCACATCCAGATCCGCTTCATCCGGCCGGCCTGCTGCCAGCACCCTTGAGAAGGAATGCTCGCCGATGAATGCCGCTCCGGCCACAGTGTGGAATCCCTGTTCCTCCAGGATGTTCCGCAGCTCGATCAGGGCATCGTCAAAATTGCGGTTGCCGTAGAGCACCACAGGCACCGCCAGAGCACCGCCGCCATCCAGGGTCTTGAGGAAAGGCAGGAGCACGTTGGGCACCCGTCCCGCGATGACCGGCACCCCGAACACCACGATGTCCCGGGGTCCGAAATGATACTCTTTTTTCCTTGCCGCCGGGG
>CAMOGZ010000180.1 GCA_946614405.1 uncultured Eubacterium sp.
GCTTCCACCTCTTCCAGCTCTTCCCTGGCTGTTTCAGACCGCTCCAGCTTTTTGCGCATCCGCCGCTGCTGCAGGTTCTCAAAGAACCGGGATACCGGGGTATTGATCAGCAAAAGCAGGCAGATAAAGATCACCACAAAGGTCAGGATATAGAGTCCCGGAACACCGATCCACCCGGCCAGAAGCGATGCCACATACATGCCGAACACACCGCCGCCGTCCAGGGCGATCCCTTCCCGGTAACTCTCCGCCAGCCCGTGGAATCCGCCGCCTTCTACGATGGGATCCATGAACCTGCCCGCGTTGATCAGGGTGATCATCAAAAAGATCATGGTCAGCAGGATCACCGACTTCCATCCCATGTGGATGGTCTTGCCCAAAAACAGGAGTACCCCGTAAATTATGAAATAATAGGGCAGCAAAAATGCGGTAAACCCGAACACTCCTTTCAGAGCATCAGAGACCACAGAGCCGAAAGACCCTGCGTACTGTGTCTGAAGCGCGATGACCAGGAAGGCGCCCAGCGCGATGATGACGATGCCGATGATCTCATCCTTGATCTGCGCCTTGGCCCGGTTCCTGGCCTCGATCTCGTCCACCCGCCGTGATGCAGACGCGCTGGTCCTCTGACCCCCGCCTGTTCTCTGGGCGCTTTGGGTCCGACCGCCTGTTCTGTTGCTGCCTGAACGTCCTTTGTTTTTATCCGCCATATAGTTCCTCTTAGCTTACTATCTGAATATAATTCTCCGGTGTTCTTCTTCTCTCCGGTCGTTCTTTTCTACGAGATCAGAACATATCCCAGGACTGTTGCCGCCACCAGCCAGACATAGATGCTGAATCCCACCAGACGTCTTCCCGTGACGATGCGGATCATGGCCTTGATGGCGAAGATTCCCGAAAGGACCGCCACGATGACGCCCGCGATCATGGGGCCGGCCGTTCCCGCCGTCATTCCTTCGGAAAGCAGATCCGGCACTTCCAGGATCACCGATCCCAGAATGGAGGGAATGGAGATCAGGAAGGCGAACTTGACTGCCAGAGCCCTGTCCAGGCCTGTGATCAGGCTTCCGAACAGTGTGGATCCGGACCGGGAAACACCGGGACAGATGGCGATGCCCTGCATGATACCCACAAATACCGCGTTCCGGAATTTCATGGTTTCGATGGTCTTGTCCTGCCTGCCTTTGCGTTCCGCCAGCAGCAGGATGAATCCGGTGAAGATCAGCCCCAGGGAAATCCCCACCAGGGAAGAATACAGACTCTCGAAGAAATCCTCGAACAGAAGTCCGATGAGGGCTGTGGGAATGGTTGCCACGATGATCATGAATCCCAGCCGCCGGGTGGGATTGGCATTGACCCTGAGGCCCTTGCCGGTACAGATGTCCCGAATGGTGGCGATGAGTTCGATCACCAGCTCCACGATATCCTTCCAGTAAATGAAGAATACCGAAAACAGCGTGCCCAGATGCAGCATCACCGTAAATGCCAGGACCTGGTCGCTCCTGACGCCAAAGAAATACTGCAGCAGGGCCAGATGTCCCGAGCTGCTGATGGGCAGGAATTCTGCCAGACCCTGTGTCAGTCCAAGAATGATTGCCTGTATGTATGTCATAATCTCCTCCAGTCCATATTTATACAGAGTATATAATAACACAAATCCCCATAAAAAGAAAACAGTGCCGGCAGAATTCCTGCTTCTGCTGACACTGTATCTCTCTTCTATAGACTTCTGTCCCCTGCTCTTTAGTCGGGCAGGATCTCCAGCAGCTGTTCCGCGATCTGGATCGCGTTGGTGGCTGCGCCCTTACGGATGTTGTCCGCAACGACCCAGATGTTCAGTCCGTTGTCCACGGAGAAGTCGCGGCGGATTCTTCCGATGTATACCTCATCGGTGCCGGCGGCGTCTCTGGCCAGCGGGTATACGTTGTTGGCCACATCGTCCTGAACGATGATGCCCGGAGAGTTCTTGAACAGTTCGACCACGTCTGCCAGTTCAAAGGGCTTCTCCAGCTCCACGTTGATGGATTCGCTGTGGGAATCGAATACCGGGACCCGGACGGTGGTGGCGGTGACTTTGATATCATCGTCGCCCAGGATCTTGTGGGTCTCGTTGATCATCTTCATCTCTTCCTTGGTGTAACCGTTGTCCAGGAAGACATCGATGTGGGGCAGGCAGTTGCCCGCGATGGGATGCGCGTATGCCTGGAGCTCATCGTCCTTGCCTGCCAGTCCGTTCTTCAGGTCATTGATGCCCTTCATGCCGGAGCCGGAGACAGCCTGATAGGTGGAGTACACCACACGTTTGATGCCGTACTTGTCCTGCAGGGGCTTCAGCGCGACCATGGCCTGGATGGTGGAACAGTTGGGGTTGGCGATGATGCCCTTGTTCCAGCCGATGTCCTGGGGATTGACTTCCGGGACCACCAGGGGAACCGTCTTGTCCATTCTCCACTGGCTGCTGTTGTCTACGACAGTAACGCCATGGGCCGCCGCGATGGGCGCGAACTTGGCGCTTGTGCCGCCGCCGGCGCTGAACAGAGCGATGTCGATGGGCTTGTCAAAGGAATGCTCGGTCAGCTCCTCAATGGTATATTCCTTCCCTTTGAACATGACCTTCTTCCCTGCGGAACGGCTGGAAGCCATCAGGTAGATGTTCTCAAAGGGGAAATCTCTCTCCTCCAGAACCTTCAGGAATGTGGTACCGACGACACCCGTAGCACCAACGACTGCGATGTTTGGTTTTCTCTTCATTGAATTCGTACCTCCTATGAAAAGACGGCGCCCTGCAGGCACCGTCTTCATGTCTCTTCTCTTATTCGGCTGCGACGACTTCTCTTCCGTCGTAGTAGTTGCAGTTCGGGCAAACTCTGTGCGGAAGCTTCGGCTCGTGGCACTGCGGACAGATGGAAAGACCCGGTGTCTTCATCTTCATGTTTGCAGCTTTTCTCTGCTTAGTCTTCGCCTTGGAAGTTTTTCTTTTTGGTACTGCCATGATCACACCTCCTAACCCGTAGATTCATTGCGTACTTCCGCAACAGTAAGAGTATACCTCTGCGGAAAGCTGTTTGTCAATATGTTTTTTGGACCTTAGTCCACCTTTTTGCCGGTGACGATGTTGAAAGTATCTCTTGCAATCATCAGTTCTTCGTTGGTGGGGATCAGCAGGACCTTGACGCGGGAATCGTCTCTGGAGATGATCATCTCCTTGCCTCTGACCTTGTTCTTGACCAGGTCCAGCTTGATGCCCAGGTTGCCCAGATCGTTACAGATGATATCACGCATGGAGATGTCATTCTCACCGACGCCCGCGGTAAATACGATGGCATCAACGCCGTTCATCTCAGCGATGTAAGCGCCGATGTAGAAACGTACTTTGTGAGCGAAGACCTTCAGCGCCAGCAGAGCTCTGTCATTGCCGTCTTCAGCAGCCGCTTCGATGTCACGGAAGTCACTGGAAACGCCGGAGATACCCAGTACGCCGGACT
>CAMOGZ010000181.1 GCA_946614405.1 uncultured Eubacterium sp.
CCCTTCCTTGACCTTGAAGATGCTGACCGGGAAGATGGCAGTCTCGCCATGGCCCAGGCCTGCCTCGATGGACAGAAGGATGTTCTTGATGACCATCCTTCCCTCCGGGGAAGTGTCTGTACCAAAGTTGATGGATGAGAACGGCACCTGGGCGCCGGCTCTGGAGTGCATGGTGTTCAGGTTGTGGATGAACGCCTCCATGGCCTGGTAGGTGCTGCGGTCTGTCTCCTGCCGCGCGTATGTGGTGGACTTGGTCTGGAGCCGGTCGATGAATTTCTCATCGATCACCTTCTTCAGCTCCTCACGCTCCAGTTCCTTGTATCCGTTGTCGTCTGCCAGGATCGGGTAGATGTCGTGCTCTTCCATGATCCTTGCGCCGATGTCTTTCATCCGCTCCACACCGTCTTCGATGTCAAAGAGCAGGTTCAGCATCTTGCCCATGTTGGTCCAGTAGAGCTTGCGGTATGTCTTGCGGATACCGTTGGACATGCCGTAATCAAAATCCGGGATGCTCTGGCCGCCATGCTGGTCGTTCTGGTTGGACTGGATGGCGATGCAGGCCAGGGCGGAGTAGCTCTGGATGTCGTTGGGTTCTCTCAGGTGGCCGTGACCGGTGGAGAATCCGTCCTTGAACAGCTTCTCGATATCGATCTGGCAGCATGTGGTGGTCAGGGTCAGGAAGTCCAGATCGTGGATGTGGATGTCGCCTTCCTTATGGGCCTTGGAGTGTTCCGGCTTCAGAACGAACATCTCATCGAAGATCTTCGCGCCTTCGGAGCCGTACTTCAGCATGGTGCCCATGGCGGTGTCTCCGTCGATGTTGGCGTTCTCCCGCTTGGTATCGTTGTCCTTGGCTTCCTTGAATGTCAGGTCTTCATAGATCTTCATCAGGCGGGTGTTCATCTCACGCACACGAGTCCGTTCCGCTCTGTACAGGATGAATTCCTTGGCGGTCCTGGCATGACCGTTCTCGATCAGGACTTTTTCGACAACGTCCTGGATCTGTTCTACTGTAGGTGTTTCATTATGACATACCTCGATCAGGTAAAGTTCTACCTGTCTGGACAGATAGTTGGCAGTATCTCTGTCGCTTCCGCCCAGCACTTCAGCGGCTTTGTAGATGGCGTCAGAGATCTTGGTGATATCAAAGTCCACCGTACGGCCATCCCGCTTAATGATCTGTTTGATTCCTTCCATAGTTACTTCATCCTCCCCTGATTATCATCTTATTTTCATGGTATCAGCCTGCCGCGCCTGTGTTTTCAAGGCTTTCAGGCCATTGTTCTCTTCTCCGGGCCGCCAACTATATCTTGTGGTTATGTCGGCGTGCACATCAGATTATACACCAAATATCCGCACCGTCAATACGTAAAAAAGAAAAACAGTCCAGAAAAAAAGAAAAACCCGGTGTTTCCACCGGGTAGTCATACTATATGTTATGTCTATCTGTTGAAAAACTCGGAACGGAGCAGGGACATGAGGTTCAAGTCATAATACCTGCCGTTTTTTTTCGTCGCGTTCCTGGCAGTTCCCTCGCTGACAAAGCCCAGTTTCTCATAAAGATTCTGCGCCGCTTTGTTGCCGGTGAAGTAATCCAGCGATACCCTCTCCATGTGCATGAAAGTGAAGAAATACTCCAGCAGATTGCGCATCACATCCTCGCCGCAGCCGCTGCCCCGCATCTCGGAATCACCGATATAGAGTTTGGTGATGTCAAGGGAATCCCCGTGCCGGTCGATTCTGGTCACCAGGATCCGTCCGATGGGCTTCTCTGTCGCCCGGTCCACAATGGTCAGATCCATCTTCGTCGGGTCGCTGCTGTCCCGTATCGCTTCATTGACCACGTCCTCATAGGAACGGTCCTCATCAAAGGAAAGAAACCTTGTGACTTCCGGATCGACCTCCCACTTGGCAAAAAGTTCATAGTCCCGGAACTGCGCATCCCGGATCAGCAGATTCTTTTTTTCTGTGATACGTTCCATGTTTTTTCACCTGTCCAACATCATTCTGTGCTAAAATTAGTGTGATTCAACGATAATAACATTATATTCTTAAATATTCTGATTGACAATGGGAGAAGCAGAGAATTATGAAGCGTTTTTTATCATGCATGACCTGTCTGATGCTGTTTCTGACCCTGATGCTTTGCGGGTGCGGAGAGGAACCCCAGGTGGACCGGGACAAGGAGCTTAAGGAAATCATGACTGCCTGTGACAGCCGTTGGGAAGAGGCCTTCCCGGATGAGATCCTGTCCTTCCGGCAGATCGAGGACTACCTTGCCGACTGGAGCAGGGATGAAGGAATCGAAGTCACCAAGCGCACCGATCACTACATCGTCCTGACTTCCGAGGCTACAAAAGGTCAGAAGGAAACGCCATCCGTCACCTTTGTCTGCAGCATGGACCCCGCGAACCCTGACAGCGGAGCGGAGACCCTCTCTCTGGGCATGACCAGTCTGCTGGGTCCCCTGCAGCACGGTCCCATCCGTCTGATCGTCACAGAAGCCACCGCAGACCGCTTCCCCGGAGCTGTGACGCTGGACAGCAAATATCTTGACTGCGCGCACTGCATCCGCCTCTATCCGGGAAGCTCCGACATGGTCTATACCGCCGGCGCCCTGTCCTCCGTGTGCAGGCTCACCGCGAAGATAAAGCGCGCCGACCCATCCTATACGAATGCATTCCGGATCAGGGTGATGGTTCCGGAGAATGCCGACCCCTATACCTTTGACAAGGAACACGCCGTTCCCAACCCGGTCAACGTTCTGGGCGATCTTCTGGCCTACGCCAAAAGCTCCGGACGTCTCTTCGAGATCGCGTCCTTTGAGGCGGAAGAGAACGAAGATTACCAACCCGCCAAAGCGACTGCCGTTGTGGTCATCGACAACAACAATGTAGAGGCCTTCCAGAAGCGGTTTGAAAAAGCATACGAAACGCTGGAAGACAAATTCAAGGATCTGGAACTGGATACAGAGGCAGAAGAGGAGTCAGACCGGGCTCCCGAAGCGCCCTTCAAATACACCATGAAGAAGACAAAGCTTCCGGACAGCGTACTGCAGGGATCTTCCGGGGACAATATCATCAGTCTGATGTATACCCTGCAGACAGGGATCCATCTCCAGGATGAGGAGACCGGCGCCATTACCGCCGCCTCCTATATCCGCTCCGTATCCACCGAAGGCGATCAGTTCTCCCTGGTGCTGGATATGCGCAGCCGGGACGGACTCTCCATGGAGGAGATGGCAGGCAACTATCTGATCACCTCCGGTCTCTGCGATGTGGATTACAGCGATACGAAACCCGGCCGGCTCTGGACGGCAGAGAATGAGAGCTCCTCCGCCGCATGGTTCACCGCAGCGATCAACAGCGACGGTGAAGATCCCACGAAGATGCAGACCTCTGAGGCCAATGTGCTCTACTCCAGAAAAGATGGGCTGGATCTCATCGAGTACCGTTATAACACGGATCGCCGTCCTGACGC
>CAMOGZ010000182.1 GCA_946614405.1 uncultured Eubacterium sp.
CGAGATCGACTTCCTGAAGAATACCAGGGATTTCGCCGCCCGGTTCTATTTCGCGGTGAATAAGGTGGATCTGGTGAGTGATGAGGAACGGAAGGCCTACATCGATTACTGCGAGATGGTGCTGGGAAAGCTGATGGACCGGACGGACATCCGCCTCTTTCCCGTCAGCGCCAACACGGGGGAGGGCATCGAGGAGCTGAAGGAGACCATCCTGGCCGATGCCGCCGCCAATACCCGCGCCATCATGGAAGCCTCCACCGGAAAGAAGCTGGTGGACATCATCGGCACCGCGCTGACGCAACTGGACTTCTACTGGAAGGCCATGAATATGGAATATAAGGATCTGGATGCCTGCTTCGCCGGAGTGCAGGAGACTCTGGAGGAGACCCGCCGGAAGGCGGAGGAGTGTGAGGGGAATTTCCTGATCCATTTGAATGAATATAAGATGGAACTTTCCGCAAGAGTGAAGGAACTCTTCGGAATGGAATATCATTATGACCTGGATCTTGCCAAGATCGGAATGCTGGATATGGATAAGAATGATTTTCTGGCGAGAACAGGGGAGCTCTGTGATGATCTGACCGGAAATCTGGACCGGATCCTTCTGTACCGGGAGGAGAACGCATACAAGGTTTGCCACAGGATCAATGCCATCAACCGCCTTGGCCGTGAGCTGAGACGGATCCGGGACAGCATCGCAGATTAAGAAATGGAGGTTGCCATGTCTCTTTTGACTGAAAAGGCACTGGCGGCGTCACTGAAAAAATTACTGGAAAAGAAAACTCTGAATAAGATCACAGTAAAGGATATCACCGATGACTGCGGGGTGAACCGGCAGACATTCTATTATCATTTTCATGACGTCTACGACCTGGTAGAGTGGATCTTTACCCAGGAAGCAAATAAATACATATCGGACGGGCTCAGTACCAAGAACTGGCGCGATGTGGTATCGGACCTGATGGAGGGGCTTCTCAGCGAGAAGGCCTTCGTCATGAACGCGTACTACTCGCTGAACCGCAGACAGCTGGAGGAGTTCCTGCAGAATCTGGCCAGACCCGCAGTGCGGGAGCTGGTCTGGGAAGTGGCTGCGGACATGACCATTGAAGCGGAGGACCTGGAGTTCGTTGTGGATATCGCCACCTTCAGTCTGGTGGGGATCATGACGGAATGGGTCGCCGGCGGTATGAACACGGAATATAAGGATAAACTGGACAAGGTGTTCCTGCTTCTGGACGGAACACTGGAACACGCGTTGAACAAGTTTGTGAAATAGAGGAGAGGGAAAGTTATGGGCCGTGTAGGTTATGAGATGAGGAGACTGGGCCTGAGAAAGGCTTATGAATATCTGGACCGCGATCCGGAGAGGAACCTGCCCAATCTGATCGAGTGGTTTGACCGTTACGCTCCCAACGGCGTTCTGCAGAAGCAGAGAGATCTGTTCCGCCGCATCGTGACGGAGCGGGAGGGAAACTGGTATCAGCTGCTGATCAGCCTTTGGGATGATATTGATGATGAAGTCCGCAAGACTTTGTTCGAGAATCTGGTGATCAATGCTAATGCTCTGGCAGCAGGGATCGCCGCGGAGAGCCGCCAGAAGTACGGGTGCAACATCCCCTGGGCGATCTCCATCGGACTGGGCAAGGAAGGCGAGGAAGGCCGCCTGGGATTCGACGAATGGGATGATGTGATCGAGCAGGCAAAAGAACTGGGGACGTTTATGTTCCTGTTTGAGGGTGGAGATCCTCTGGAGTCCAAGGAGGAGCTCATCGCCCTTGCCAACAAGCACTTCGACTGCGAGTTCATGATCTTCACCGACGGAAAGAGGATCACGGAAGAACTGGCCGCGGAGATGCTGCGGGTGAAGAATCTGATCGTGGTGCTGCGGATCAACGGGACGCCGGAGGATGCCAGACTGGCGACGCCTACGGAGATCCTGCGGAGAAACAAGCTGCCATTCTGTACGTACAGCTTCTACGACGAGAGCAATGCAGAGTCGTTCTGCAGCGAGGAATTCTATGACATCCTGGCGGAGAACGGAGTGAAGATGAGCTTCTTCTTCTCCAGCTTCCCGGAGGATGCGGACCCCGCTTACGACGTGATGGTGAACGTCAGAAGGACCAAGCCCATCGTGCCGATCCACTTCTGTAAGGATAAGGATATCATCGGTGGATGCGTGGCTGGTGGCCGGTATTACTGCAGCATCGACGCAAAAGGAAATGTGGAGCCCTGCTTCTTCCTCCGCAAGTCGGACACCAACGTCCGGGAGAAGACGCTGCTGGAGGCACTGCAGGCGCCCCTTTGCATGAAATACCACAGGGAAGTGGTTCCCTGCAATGTAGAGAAGAAATCGAGGTAAGGGATGGAGTATAAGGTATTACAGGACAGTGATTATAAACAGTCAAAGTGGACCGGAGGGACCACCACCCAGCTGGCCATCTTCCCGGAAGATTCGGTGTACCTGAACCGGGATTTCGTGTGGCGGCTGAGCTCGGCTACATGTGAGCAGGATGAGTCCACATTCTCCAAGCTGCCGGATTATGACCGGGTGCTGATCGTCCTGGAGGGCAGCGTGGTGCTGGCCCATGAGGATGTCCGCGTGGCTAATCTTGCGGAGCTGGAGCAGGACCGGTTCTCCGGATCCTACAAGACCAAGAGCTTCGGCAAGATCACGGATTATAACCTGATGGTCCGCAAGGGGAATGAAGGCTACGCAGAGGTGATGGAGCTGACCGCGGAGAATCAGACCCTTGAATGCCGGAAAGCCGAAGGGCTGCCCCTGGCCACTCAGGCATTCTACTGCCGGGACGGGTTCGCCACCGTGGGAATCAACGGTGAGACGGTGATGGTCCGGCCGGGACAGCAGCTGGTGATCAATTATCTGCAGAAGGAGCGTCTGGAGTTGTCCGTGATGGGCCAGGGTCACGTGGTCCGCTGCGAGATCTTTTATAAGCATATGGAAGGAGACTATGGCCCGGTCAAGATCGAGCGGAAGCCGGCCACCTTCGCAGATTTTAAAGAGTCCGTGTACATCGCCAACACCCAGTTCCGATTCTCCCAATATATCCATAAGAAACTGAAGAAGGTCTGGTATGACGAGGAACTGCAGAAGGCCATCGGTAAGATCAACCAGTTTTATCTGGCGGATATACTGTACTTCTTCGGCTTCGTGGGTCTGGCGGCCATCGGAGCGAACCGGTTTACGGGGGCACTTCCCTGGGTCATCAGCATCGCCATCTGGACCGTGCTCTACTGGGCACTGGTGGCGCCGCTTCTGTACTTCCTGGTATTACCGAAGCCGGTGGCGGCCCACATCAAGGACATCGATAAGCTGACCCCCTACGAACAGAAAGTGCGGGCAGAGCAGCTGGGCCGAAACGAGCGGATCGAGCGGATCCTGGGCCGTTACAAAATGAGCGGCCGGATGCGGTACGATGCAGACGGCAACCGGATCGACGACTTCGGGAGGAAATA
>CAMOGZ010000183.1 GCA_946614405.1 uncultured Eubacterium sp.
CGGACGGATGCCGATCAGCAGGTCTTCGTTGGTCATGCCGGAAGGATCGAAGCTCGTCAGCTCCTCCTCGTCCACACGGGCAATGTGATAGCGGAATGCTTCATCCTTGTTGCCCTTCTCGACGTAGCCTTTCTCAGAAGCTTTCTTCTTCAGCTCCTCCGCGGCGGCTTCCTTATCCGCATCGCGCTTCGCGAACCAGGCGTTCATGTCCAGCTTCTCAGTGGGCGTGAAGACTGCCTTCTGTCCGCCGAGCAGCGTCAGCGGAATGGTTCCGTCAGCTGCCTGGGTGCCGGTGGCTTCGATGAAGTTGATGGACGGATTTCCGACGAAATCCGCGACGAAGGTGTTTGCCGGCGTATTGTAGACCTTCAGCGGCTCCTCATACTGCTGCAGGACACCGTTGTTGACGAGGCAGATCTTGGTGGCCAGGGTCATAGCCTCCATCTGGTCATGGGTGACGTAGACGAAGGTGGATCCGGTCTCCACGTGCAGACGCTGCAGCTCGTAGCGCATCTCCAGACGGAGCTTCGCGTCCAGGTTGGACAGCGGCTCGTCCATGAAGAGGACGGTGGGTTCCGGAGCCAGGGTGCGGGCGATGGCGACACGCTGCTGCTGTCCGCCGGAAAGCTCTGCCGGATAACGGTCCATGAACATGCCGATCTTGACGATGCGGGAGACGCGGCGCACTGCCAGGTCGATCTCTTCTTCGGAGAGCTTCCGCTCCTCCTTCACGACTTCACCGTTCTGCACGAACTCGTAGCTGTCGTTCAGACCCTTGGAGGCCTTCGCATCGGCCGCTTTCTGCTTCAGGGAAGCTGCCTCGGCGGAGACGTCCTTTCCGGTCTCCAGATGATAGGCGAAGAGCTTCTTCGCGGTGGGCATGGAGATCGTGAAGGCATCGATCAGCTTGATCAGGCAGCGCTTCTCATCGATCTTTCCGTCCTTGTCCCGGCAGTCCTCGACGATCTTTTTCACTTCCTCGGGCTTCTCCAGGATCTCCGCCAGCTGGGCGGTGGTGCGGGCTTCAAAGTCCACCTTCGGGAGCTTTTCCTTCACATTGTAAAGACCGAAGGAGATGTTCTGCTGCACGGTCATGTTCGGCCACAGCGCGTAGTTCTGGAAAAGGAAGCCGACTTTTCTCTTGTTGGCGGGGATGTTGATTCCCATGTCGCTGTCAAAGACGACGCGGTCGCCGATGGTGATCTTTCCGGTGGTCGGGGTCTCGAGGCCTGCGATCATGCGGAGGATGGTGGTCTTACCGCAGCCGGAGGGTCCCAGCAGCGTGATGAAGGCATTGTCCGCGATGTACATGCTGACATCGTCGGTTCCGTAGAATTTGCCCCAGCGTTTGGTGATGTGTTCCAGTTTGATTTCCGGCATGATTAACCTCCTATACCCTTGTCAAGGCTTGCGCCTGTGACCTTGTTGACGATCGTATTGAAAATCAGGATGGTGACGATGAGGATCAGGTTGATACCGCTTGAGAAAGCGTACAGACCCATCTCATCAAAGTAGTCCAGCGTCGTGGAGAGGATGAAGCCCTGGACGCACAGCAGCATGAACAGGGACAGCTCTCTCAGGCAGGTCATGAACGGAAGCAGGTATCCGCTGATGATCGAAGACTTCTGGATCGGGATGATGATCCTGGTCATCCGCTGGATCCAGGGGATGTTCAGGATGATCGCCGACTCCTCGATCTCTCCGGAGAGCTGCAGCATCGAGTTCAGCGACGCGCGGCTCGCGAAGGGGATGTACTTTACAGTACCGACTATGATCAGGAGCCAGTAGGTATTAAAGAGGTTGATGTACTTGTTCGAGAACAGGATGAAGAACGCGACGCCGACTGCGATGGAAGGCATCAGGTAGGGCAGGAATGCCACTGCGTTCACGTAGTTGGCCCACTTGCCGCGGCGGTCCTTGGAGACCGCGTAGCCGATCAGGGTGCCGATGGTTCCGGCGATCAGCGCGCAGGCCACGGAGACGAAGAGCGTTCCGAAGAATGCGGTGCGGATCGTGTTGTTGTACAGGATACCCATCTGGCCGTACATACCGTTCTCGGTGACGTTCTCAGAGGTGATCCACCACTTGGTGGTCAGGTTCGCCATATCGCCGGTGTACAGGAATGAGTAGTCTCCGGGGTTCGGGAGGAAGGTCTCGAAGGCGAAGAGCAGGATCGGGAATATACTGGTGAAGAAGGTCGTGCAGACCAGGACGACGGCGATGATCCACTTGGCCGGGCCCAGGTCGATCTTGGAGATCTGTCCGGACTTTCCGGTGACCGTCGTATAGTTCTTGCGGCTGGTCAGGGAGATCTGGTTCAGCAGCATGATCGCGATGCCGAAGACCATCATGATGATCGCCAGGATGGAGGCTTCACCGGTGTACTTCGAGTTCATGGAGACGTACTTGGTGGAGAGAGTGGTGAGACCCAGATAATGCGGGACCGGATAGGAACCCATGGCGCTTCCGAACACCAGAAGGATGGTGGAAAGGATGGCCGGCTTGACCATCGGCAGGGTGATCCGGGTCATGATCTTCCACTTCGGAGTGTCCAGGATCGTCGCCGCTTCCTCCAGGTTCGCGTCCATGTTGCGGAAGATGCCGCCGATCAGGATGTATGCGAAGGGAGCGTAGTGAAGACCCAGGACCACCAGGCTCGGGAACAGGCCTTTGCACCACCAGATCGGCATCGTGATGCCGGTCAGCGAGGTCAGGAGACCGTTGGAGGTGCCGGTGACCGCGTTGCTGTTGAAGAGGTGCTGCCACACGACGGCCAGCGTCCACTGCGGCATGATGTAGGGGAAGATGAAGATGGAGCTCAGATACTGCTTGAACTTCAGGTTCGTGCGGGTGATCAGGAATGCCATGATGCCGCCGAAGACGATGGAAACGATGCAGGTGCCCACCGCCAGCCAGACGGTGTTCAGCAGCGGCGTCCACAGGTTGGCCTTGGCAAGTTTCGAGGTAAACAGGTCAGTATAGTTTACGATGGTATATCCTGAGCTCTGGCCGGTCAGGTGCGCGTCGATGGTTCCGGGATGGATCTTGAAGGTATCCTGGACGATGGCGATGATCGGGGCGACGGTCGTGAAGGTCAGGACAATACCCATGAGGAGCAGGATCACGTTGTGCGGCTTGGAAAAATAAGTTTTGATCTTATTCAGCCGGATCGTGGAGGCGCTCGCTTTTGTCCGGGTCTGTTCCATAAGCATAACTCCTTACGTTGGCGGAGAGATTAAAGCAGCATTTGCGGAAAAATACGGGGTTTTTGTGTAAACAATACCCCGGAGCTGCCCCGCGGGAGCTCCGGGGTCCCCGGTCACAGCTGAAAAGCAGAGACCGAAATTATTTTACTGTGCGGTGTACTTGTCCAGAGTCTCGATCCAGTTGCCGATACCGAACGCGCAGTCTGCGCAGTATGCCGGATCCTCAAGGACCAGCTTGCCGTCGGTGGTCCACCA
>CAMOGZ010000184.1 GCA_946614405.1 uncultured Eubacterium sp.
ACGTCCATCATGGACATGGTCAGGTTCTGCTGATGCATCTGCATATGAACCTTATCCTGTACAACGCCCTTGATGTTCTTCAGAGCGCCGGAGAATACCATAGAAGCGTGTGCCTTCAGGATCGGCAGGTTGACCAGGTGGTCAGCTTCCATCAGTCTTCTCGGAAGTTTGATGTGGTCCAGATTGGACTTGTAATCACGTACGGCAACGTTTACGAGATCCTTGTCTCTCTTGATGTCGTAGCACTCTACGCCTTCTTCGTCAGCCATAGCCTTGATTCCGCTGACTTCGAAGCACTCGATGGTGTCACAGCCGATTGCTGCAGCTTCCGCAATAACGATCTCTTTCGGCTCAGCCTTCTTGATCTCACGGATGACGGCTCTGACGACTTCCGGATTGGTGCATACGGAAGTTTCTGGTGGTTCAGCATGGCCTACGTTCGGCTTGATCATAACGACAGATCCCTTGTGGATCAGGTTCTGAACTCCGCCCAGCAGGTCGAACACTCTGGTGACATCCTCCTGGATGTCCGGCCCCTTCACCAGGGCTACCTGTGATTTCTTACTCATCGTGTTTCTCCTCTCGTGTCGTATAATGTGTAAAAAAATCATTAACTATTTCGATACATATTTAACAAACGCAAGGAACGTGCCAACTTAAAAAGGTTGATTTTTCGCAGATTCTTCATACGATCCGGCACAATTCCGTTGCATAGGCCGTTTCATCGTTGCAACGGCGCAACGACGCTACAGCAGGCTGCGGTACACGGCCTCCACATCCTCTCTTCCCATGGGGCAGAACCCCGCGCCGATATGGTCATTTCCCTTCAGGGTCTCCTCTGCCAGGTTCTCTGCTTTGCAGCCGGAGCCCTCGATTCGCAGGGGCAGTCCGATCCGTGTCACAAAGTCTTCCAGCCTGGTCTCGCCCTCCTGAATGTCACTGGTACCAAAGACCATCTCATAGAAACGGCGGAACCGTTCCTGGTCATACTTCTTCATATATCTGCACCACGCCGGGATCAGCATGGCCAGCGCGCCGCCATGAGGCAATCCGCAGTTATGGGTCAGGATATGAGACATGGCATGGCAGGCAAAATCACCGCCGGGTCCCAGCATATTGCTGTGGGCAACGGTTGCCGCATACATGATCTCTCCCCGGGCGGACAGATCCCCGGGATCCCGGACCAGGCCCGGAAGCACTTTCACCACCGTCCGCATCAGAGACGCCGTCATCTCGTCCAGCAGGACGCTGTCTCTGCGAAGGTCGAAGAACCGCTCAAAGGCATGGGAGAAAATATCGAATCCTCCCACCGCCGTCTGATAAGGTGGGATGGAGAGTGTCATCCTGGGGTCCAGCAAAGCAAACTTGGGGATCACACCGAGAAAATAACGGGACAGCTTCTCCCCAGTCTCATGATCCGTCACCACGGACATCCCATTGGCCTCACTTCCGGAAGCCGGCATGGTCACCACCGCCCCGACAGGAAGCATCATCCCCGGTTCCGCTTCGCCCCGGTAAAGTTCCGCAACAGAAGCTCTGCAGCAGACTCCTGCCGCAATGGCTTTGGCGGAGTCGATGACGCTGCCGCCTCCTACAGCCAGGATCCCGTTCAGTTTCCGGGCACGGACGAACTGGATGGCGCGGTCGATGAAGTCCGTGTCGGCATTGGGCCGCACACCCCCCAGTTTTGCAACTTTGCATCCTGCGTCTTCCAAAGATGCAACAATATCATTACCGGATCCCTCGTCAAAGACCCGTTCACTTCCATACAGGACCAGTACATCGGAGGCATACTCCCTCATATGCTCACCCGCTGTTTTTTCAACGTTTTCACCGAAATAGATCTCCGTCGGGATCTTCAGTTCAAAGTTATACATCTTTTCCCATTTCCTTTCTTCAGCATAATGCTTCACTTAATTAAATTGCAAAATCCATGCCACAACAAAAAACCGGAGGCAAAATGCCTCCGGCCAGGTGTACTATATTTCTATTTTACATTATGCTCCTCGATGAGCTGGTGTTTCATATCCCACAGTTTCTGTGACAGGTCCACATAATAGGTCTGGGGATTCTCGAAACGCATGGTCTCTTCCCAGATGGTTTCCAGCTGATCAGCACAGTACTGACGCACATCCTTGATGTCCGGGCAGTCATAGACACGCTTGCCGTGATCGAAGAGCTGCACACGCAGGTTCCGGACGTAGAAGTTGCTGAGCTCCTTCTTCTTCCATACTGCGTTCGGATCGAAGATCACGTATCCGTCTTCCTCCGGGATCTCCTCGCCGTCTACGGTCAGGACATCAGCCAGAGCCTTGTCGCTTTCCTTATCATAAAGACGGTACAGTGTCTTGAATCCCGGGTTGGTGATCTTCTCTACGTTCTCGGAGATCTTGATCTTCGGAATGATCTTGCCGTCCACTTCCAGTGCTGCCAGCTTGTAGACGCCGCCGAACACCGGCTCAGACTTGGCAGTGATCAGTCTCTCACCAACACCGAAGGAGTCGATCTTGGCTCCCTCCATGATGACGTCACGGATCAGATACTCGTCCAGGGAGTTGGAAATGGTGATGGTGCAGTCCTCCAGACCTGCCTCGTCCAGCATCTTGCGGGCGCGCTTGGTCAGGTATGCGATATCTCCGGAATCGATACGGATGCCCATCTTCGCCGGCTTCATCTCTTTAAATACCTTGATGGCATTGGGCACACCGGATTTCAGCACGTTATAGGTGTCCACCAGCAGTGTGCAGTTATCCGGATAGATCTCCGCATAAGCCTTGAATGCATCATATTCCGTGGGGTACATCTGGACCCAGCTGTGGGCCATGGTTCCCAGTGCCGGGATCCCGTCCTCGATATCGGAGATGGTGCATGCGGTTCCGCTGCATCCTGCGATGTAAGCTGCCCGGGCTCCATAGATGGCAGCCGATGCACCGTGAGCACGGCGGGAACCGAATTCCATGACCGGTCTTCCCTGTGCTGCACGGACGATGCGGTTCGCCTTGGTGGCGATGAGGCTCTGATGATTGACGATCAGAAGGATCATGGTCTCCACAAACTGTGCCTGGATCACCGGTCCGCGAACGGTGATCAGCGGTTCATGGGGGAAGATCGGCGTTCCTTCCGGAACCGCCCATACGTCGCACTCAAACTTGAAGTTTCTGAGATACTCCAAGAACTCTTCGCAGAAGATCCCCTTGCCTCTCAGGTATTCGATATCTTCATCGGTAAATTCCAGATTGTCCAGGTATTCCACCACCTGCTCGATTCCTGCCATAATAGCGAATCCACCCTGATCCGGGACACGGCGGAAGAACATATCAAAATATGCAATGTTATTTGCCAGTCCGGTCTTCAGGTATCCATTGGCCATGGTGATCTCATAGAAATCGGTCA
>CAMOGZ010000185.1 GCA_946614405.1 uncultured Eubacterium sp.
CACTTCTTCAATGTGGAGTTCACATCATCCTTCGCGGCAATGCAGTACGGGCTTCTGATCATTGCAATCATTTATGCCATCAAAGGCGCCGTCTACTTCTGCATAACCTGGTATCTGACCAAGAACAGACTGAACCTGCAGTAAGTAGAAGAATCTGTGCCGTCCGGAAAACGGGCGGCACTTTTGCTGTCTTTGCAAAAAAATCACGATTTCCGAAGGAATCCGGGCACAAAGATTCCGGGATATGATATACTGTCATTGTGTGTTGGAGAGGACCGGGCAGCCGGTCCGTGAACAGAACTGAAAGAATGGAGAGTATCATTATGAGAAAACTGAGAATCCTGATCGGGATCGTGCTGATTATGACAATGGCATTCGGGACATCCGAAAGTCTGGCACTGACCACTGTGAAGCAGACCTCCAGTCCTGTCAAGTACGGCAAGTATAAGAAGGTCAATATCCCCAAATGGGCTTATGTCAAACAGCCCAGATATAAATGGTGGCACGCCTATGAATTCAGGACGTTCCACTATAAGAGCAAGAAGGGGACGAAGGCGGACTTTCAGAGATGGCTGATGCTCGATCTGGATAATCCCCAGAGCATTACGGCCACCCCGGACGGGAACACACTGTTCGTCATGACTGCCGACATGAGTTCCGCGAAGAAAGAGCGCAACCGAAAGGGATACATTTTCCGGATCGATGTGAAGGGGATCCGAAGTGACAAACAGGCCCAGTCGCTTTTGAAGTCCGGCGAATGCCTCTATTCCTATATCGCCAGTTACGGCCAGGATCCCGTCAAGCCCACCAAGCCGGAGATCTACTATGAGTGGCGGAACCAGAAGGGGGAGAATTATGAGGATATCTGCGATGATATCTATTGGGAGGCCCTTGATGAAGACCGCGCCAAGGATGAGGCGAAGGCAGCTGAAGTAAGGGAGCAACTGATGAAGGAGCACAGCAACTGGACCTTCGATGAAGACGAATGCTACGATCCGGTGAATGAGCAGTGGCACGAGTACACCGAGTTCTTCACACCGGCTTTCGACGATAATGATCCCACCAAACCCTATGCGCATAACTTCGACGAAGAGGCCTGGAAGAAAGCCAACGGATTCGTCCGCACCAAGATCGTAGATGATCCCGATTTCGTTTACCGGAAGTATATCAAGGTCAGCAGCAAGATGGTAGTCGGCCACGGCCAGACCCTGGCATACAATCCCAAGACGAAGAAACTCTGGTTCTTCCCGAACATGAAGTATAAGAACGGGAAGGCCGTCCGGATCAACCCCGATACCCTCAAGAAGGAACGGGTGATCACATTCAAGTGGAGCAAAGGACAGTGCCCGAGCACACTGACCTTCGACAGCAAGGGAAATGCCTACTGCTATGCCAAGGCAGGCGGCACCAACGCTGCCAGGATCCTGAAGGGGACCATCACGAACAATAAGGTAAAGTTCCGTACCACTAGGTACGTCATCAATCCGAAGCCGGGCACCCGTGTCCAGGGCCTCGGATACAACCCGAAGACCAAGAGACTCTACCTCGTCTCCGACTGTTCCATCATCAGCGTTCCGGTGGCAAAGCTGAACAAGCTGAAGAAGTCCGATGTCCGGGCTACGATCTTCGGTGGAAAACGCGAATTCGAAGACATCTGCTTCGATAACAATGGGCAAGGCTATTTCCTGACGAACAAACCCGACGAGATCATGCTCGTGAATAAAGGATTCTAAAAGAGGGTGCCAACCGGCACCCTCTTGTTATTCTTACAGATTCTTCAGCAGCTGCTGGAGGAACTCCCACATTCTCTCCGCAGAGGATATCATCAGCGTCTCGCTGGGGGAGTGCTGATTCAGGATCGTTGGTCCGATGGAGATGGCATCCAGCCCGGGGAGCTGCTCCTTCAGGATCCCGCATTCCAGTCCGCCGTGGGCCATCACTTCTGTCATGGTCTCGCCGAACATTTCTTTGTAGGTCCACTGTGTGATCCGGGACAAAGCCGAATCGGGAGCATATTCCCAGGGAGCGAAATCGTCGTACTGCTCGATGGTTCCGCCGACGGCTGCCGCCAGGCATCCGATCCGGTCGCAGACATCCTGCACCGTGGTGCGGTAGGTCCCGCGGACTCGGGTCTCCAGGATGAAGGAGTTCTCCGTCTCCCGCAGCACGCCCATGTTGCAGGAGCTTGCCACGGTCCCGGGGAATCTTCCGTCCATGGCCCGCACGCCATTGGGGCACAAAGCCATCATGGCCAGGATCTTTGCAAAGGACTCTTCTGTATAGCATTCTTCTTCCTGGGGCGCGGCCTCTCTGGTGATGGTCAGGCCGGGACACAGGTCGCTGAATTCATGTTCAAACATCTCTTCCAGTGCATCCAGTTCTTTGGAGAGATGCGCATCGGTCATGACGATGGCGTTGCAGTCTCTGGACAGCGCGTCCACCGCATCTCCGCCCTCGATGTGGACCAGATGCAGCTTGTGTTTGCTTCTGAGATTCAAAAGGACACGGGTCATCAGATCATTTGCCGTGGGGAGGCCTTTGTGGATGTCTTCGCCGGAGTGACCTCCGGTGAGGCCGCTGATACAGATCCGCAGACTCTTTCCCATATCTCCCGTCACCGGCTCCCGTTCCAGGGGGAGCTTCACGCGAAAGCTTGCGCCGGCACAGCTGCCTACCATGATCTCATTCTCGGTGGGGCAGTCGATATTGATCATCCGGCGTGCGGAAAACAAAGCCGGATCGATGTGAGACGCTCCGGTAAAGCCGTTGCCCTGACCCGTGGTGATCAGAACCTCCAGCGGCGGGTGTGCCAGTCCCGGTGTCTCCAGCGCGGCGAAGCACATAGCAACACCAATTCCGTCATCGGCTCCCAGGGTAGTGCCCCTTGCCATGAGCCGTCCTCCTTCACGTACCAGGGTGATGGGATCCGTCCGGAAATCATGATCCGTATCCGGCGCCATCTCACAGTCCATATCCATATGGGCCTGAAGGATCACCGGCGCCGCCTTCTCATAGCCGATGCTGGCGGGCTTCTTCACGATGATATTATGATAGTCATCCTGTATTACGTCCAGACCATGCTCCTTGGCCCTGTTATACAGGTAGTCACTGATCGCTTTCTCATTTCCGGTGCCTCTGGGAATCTCAGAGATCTCCTCGAAGATCCGCAGGGGCAGACCGTCCGTTTCCTTAGTAAAAATCTTATTCATGTTCCCTACGCTCCTTATATTTCGCTATTCCTATCATAGCACAATAACCATTTAATGGAAAGACCTGCAACGAAAATAGAAGCCGCAAAATGCGGCTCCGCAAGTTACCTAGGACACCTCCTTGTTCTGGTATCATGATATCATACGGGAGCCTTCCCGCAAAGTATTACTGGACGAAAAA
>CAMOGZ010000186.1 GCA_946614405.1 uncultured Eubacterium sp.
CCAGGGATGCCATGAAGGAAGAAACGTGGCATCTGGATACGATGAATCCCAGGAATACTCCGGAGATCAGGCCGATGCCCAGTGCGATGATGATCGTGAAGATCGCACCGTGCTGTGATCCATAGTAAGCACCTACTGTAGCAGCTACCGCAGCAACTGCACCGATGGACAGGTCGCATCCGCCGGTAGCGATGACGAAGATGACGCCAAGGCCTCCCAGGATTACCGGGATGGAGTCACGGATGACAGACTGGATATTGAAAGAAGAAAACAGGTTTCCGTGGGATGTGATCCCGAATACGATCAGGAGTACCACCAATGCGACGACTGGAAGCACATCGATCAACTGAATTTTATTGTTCTTTAACATTATATCATCACCTTCACAATCGCTTCCTCGCTCAGACCATCGCTTCGCGATACTTCACCAGTAATTTTTCCGTTCTTCATGACCAGAATACGGTCGGACATACCGATGGCTTCCGGAAGTTCGTCCGTAATCAGAAGGATCGCCAGGCCGGCAGCCTTCGCATCCTTCAGGCACTGGTACAGATAGGCTTTGACACCGACGTCTACGCCTCGGGTCGGGCAGTCTACGACGAAGAGCTGCAGGTCTTTCAGCAGCCATCTGCCCATGTTGACCTTCTGCTTGTTACCGCCGGACAGTGCGTCGATCTCCTGCATGATGCCGACGGACTTGACCATGAAACGCTCACGGGCATCGGAGGATACCTTGTCCAGTTTGGCATTGCTCAGGAATCCGGCTCCGCCCTGCATTTCCGGTACAGAACTCATGGAGAAGTTCTCACGGATGGATGCCTTCAGCATCAGAGCCTCGTTATCTCTGTCCTTAGGAACGTAGCCCACACGGTGCTTCCACGCCTGAGTTGCGTTCTTGATCTGGAAGTTTTCCTGTGTCAGAGTGACAGATCCTCCGGTCAGGTGCTCCAGACCGTAGACAGCCTTACCGACTTCGTGGATACCAGAGTCGGACAGACCAGCCAGTCCCAGGATCTCGCCGCCGTACAGGTCGAAGGATACATCATCCAGACCGGATGCGGTGGAGATATTCTTAACAGACAGGATCTGTGTGTCGCCTCTGGAAGCCTCGTTATCACTTCTGTAGTATTCGCCTTCCAGGCTTCTTCCGACCATCTTGGTCTTCAGTGTATCCTCATCCAGAGTCTTGCTATCCAGAGTCTCGATGAGTTCTCCATCTCGGAGGATGGAAATCGTGTCAGTGATCTCGATCATTTCTTCCAGGTCATGGGTGATCAGGATGATGGACTTACCCATGGACTTGAATTTCTCGATCAGAGCATGTAATTTCTTACGGTTGTCCTGTGCCAGGGCCTGTGTGACCTCGTCCAGGATGAGAACGTCAGGATCGGTGGAGAGAGCTCTTGCGATCTCTACGATCTTACGGATCTCAACGTTCATGTGCTTGGAATCCTTGTTCAGAGGAACCTGAGGCATGCCCCACTTCTCCAGGATCTCGTTGGCTTCCTGGAAGATCTTTCTCATGTTGATGATTCCAAACTTGGCAAACTTGTTGGTTCTGCCCAGGAATACGTTCACTCCTGCAGGCAGTGCGCCGATACAACCCAGTTCCTGTACGACGATGGAAACGCCGTGCTGCTGTGCATACAGCGGGCTGTCCGGGGAATAAGGTTCTCCATCCTTCAGGATGGTTCCGGAATCGCTCTTGTAGATTCCGGCAAGCTGAGACAGGAGAGTGGACTTACCGGATCCGTTTTCTCCGGCCAGACCTCTGACCTCACCGTGCTTCAGTGTAAAGTTGATGTCTTTGTTTGCATGGGTCGGGCCAAACCGTTTGTTCAGTCCTGTGACCTGGAATGCATATTCGCTGGAAGTATTGCTCATTACTTAACAACCTCCTTTGTATTCCGGTTCGCCAGTACACCGAAGATGATAACGGAGATACCCAGACAGGTCTCCTGCCATGTTCCGGAAGGAACGTTCATCAGAGTCAGGAAGTTGAAGATTCCCATTACGAACAGTGTACTCAAGATAACGGCCACGATGATATTGATGTGTTTGCCCAGTGCCTGTGACAGAAGTGCTGCAGCCAGAGGCTGGAATGTCTGAGACAAACTGGTGAGTCCGGTTACAGCGTTAACGGTTCCGGCAAAGCTTTCCTTCATGAAAGCAGCGGCTCCGACGAATACGCCTGCGACTACACCACTGAGGATAACGGTTCTGCCCAGCTTGATACCCATGTTTCTGGCGACGGCCTGGTTATCACCCATCGCCCGGATATCAAGTCCGATGGTCGTTCGGTTATATATTATGTATGCGACGATCAGTCCGATGATAACCACCACGAAGGCCATCGGTGCGCGGCCCAGTGCGCGGTACTGGGATTCCAGATTGACGACTCGCAGGCCGGCCTGCAGTCTCTGCTCCGAGTAGAATGAGGAGATCGCCTCATATACCATCGTCAAGCCCAGACCGGCGATCCACGATGGGATCTTGGTTACCTGGAAGACGGTGAAATTCAATGTCATTAACAGAATACCGGTAATAAGTCCGGTGACGATCAGTCCGGGATATCCGAACTGGTTTCCAAATGTTCCTGCCACGTTGGCAGCCAGTACGATGACTGCGCCGAGGGATAAATCAATGAATCCGCTGGCAAAGATAAAGACAAAGGCCCATGCTGTGAATGTCGGTACTGATGCGTTAACTGCGATTGTCTTAAGATTGGATGGCTGCAGGAACTTTCCATCCGTCAGCATGTTCAGCACGATGAGGACCGCGATGCATGCGACGATTACGATTAATTTGATGGTCCAGCTGACCTTTTTTTCGCCTATCACAATATACCTTCTTTCTCGTAGTGGGCTGGATCAGATCCAGCCCACTGCGATAATTACCTAATAGATCAAACGTTTCTGTTTACAATTCCTTACTGCTTCTTAGCAGCCATTCTGTTCTCGAAGTTGTAGTCATTGATCATCTTCTCATAGTCAGCCCAGGTAACATCCGGGTTGTATCTGTAGAGCAGGCTCTGCAGTTCTTCCTCAGAGAAGATCTCGTTGTTGATCCAGTACTCTTCGAAGTCCTCTACGTTGTCCTTGGTGATCATGATGGTGTTAACGCCCTTGGTGGAAGGAGCTTTTCCATCTTCGTTCAGGATCGGATGTCCGTCCAGATAGTTGACCAGCAGCAGAGCTGCGAAGGTTCCGCAGTATGTTCCGGCAGCACCGGTAGCAGCGGAGATCTTTCCGTCCTTGATTCCCTGGATGACGTTCGGGTCTACGTCAGTTCCGTATACCGGCATGGTAACGCCAGCAGATTCCATAGCGCTCAGAGCTCCGATGGAGTAGTCTCCGCCAG
>CAMOGZ010000187.1 GCA_946614405.1 uncultured Eubacterium sp.
CTGGAGCAGATCTATCAGAAAAAGGAGATCGCTGAGCGTCATCGCCACCGCTACGAGTTCAATAACGACTACCGGGATGAGATGGAGGCCGCAGGGCTTAAGATCGCCGGGACGTCTCCCGACGGACATCTGGTGGAGGCGGTGGAGATCCCGGGGCACCGGTTCTTCGAGGCGGTGCAGTATCATCCGGAGTTTAAGTCCAGACCCAATGCCGCTCATCCTTTGTTCAGGGAGTTCATCCGCGCCGCCCTGGACTAAAAAGGAACCGGTTGAAAGGGGGTCGGCCCATAGGGTATAATAGACCCATGAGATTACAATTGACAGCAACAGCGACCTTCGGACTGGAAGCCGTGGTAAAGCGGGAGATCCAGGCCCTGGGTTATGAGATCATTACAACTGAAAATGGAAAAGTATATTTCTGGGGAGACGAGCGGGCCATCGTCCGGGGCAATCTGTGGCTCCGGTGTGCCGACCGGCTGCTGCTCTGCATGGGGAAATTCCATGCGGAGACCTTTGAGGAACTCTTTCAGCAGACCAAAGGGATCGCATGGGAGGAGCTGATCCCGGTGGACGGCAGGTTTACGGTGATCGGAACTTCGGCCCGGTCCACCCTCCACAGCGTGCCGGCCTGCCAGAGCATCGTGAAGAAGGCCATCGCAGAGAGGCTCGGAGAGTTCTACTGCATGGAGCAGCTTCCGGAGACGGGGGCGGAGTACACGGTGAAGATCACCATGCTGAAGGATGAGGCCCTTCTGACCGTGGACACAAGCGGTGTGGCTTTGCATAAGCGGGGCTACCGGGTCTGCGATGTGACGGCGCCCATGAAGGAGACCCTGGCGGCGGCGCTGGTGCAGCTGTCCTTCTGGCGGACCGGAAGGATCCTGGCGGATCCCTGCTGCGGCTCCGGTACCATCCCCATCGAGGCGGCTCTCATCGGGCGGAATATCGCTCCGGGCCTGTCCAGAAACTTTGCGGCGGAGGAATGGGAACTGATCCCGGCGGAGCTCTGGAAGGAAGAGCGGAAGCTGGCCTTTGATGCCATCGACCAGGATGCAGCCGTGGAGATCTATGCCTCAGACATCGACAAAAGAGTCCTGGCCGGGGCCATGGAAAATGCTGCAGAAGCCGGGGTGGAGGACTGCATCTCCTTCCGCAGGATGGACCTCAGCGGCATGGAGCAGCGCCTTGCCGAGAGCTGCGAAAGCACCGACGGCCTCGTGGTCATCTCCAACTTCCCCTATGCCCGGCGCATCGGGGATGAAGAGGGGCTGAAGCACATCTATCAGGTGGTGAAGAGGTGGATGAAGGGTCACAGGACCTGGTCTTTCTTCCTGATCACCTCGGACAAAGGCCTGGAGAAAGCCCTTGGACGCAAGGCGGACCGCAGGCGCAAGCTATATAATGGAAACATTGAGACTACATATTACCAGTTCCATGGAGAGAAGAGATGATCGTCAACCTTGACCGGAAACTGAAGATCCCGTTTTACCGTCAGATCACCAATCAGCTGAAGAGGAAGATCCTCAGCGGGCAGCTGGCGGACGGGGCGATCCTGCCTTCGGAGCGGGGACTCGCGGAGCAGCTTGGGGTGCACCGGAACACGGTGATCCGTGCCTATGCCGGGCTGAAGGATCTGGATCTTATCGATTCCAGACCAGGCATGGGCTATGTGGTGACCTGTCCCAGAGAGGATGTGCCGGAGCCTGCCAGACCCCGGCCTGTGAACTGGGAGCAGATGATCAAAGACGAGTATCTGGACATGAAGGAAATGTATGACGATATCTTCGTCCGGTTTTCGGAAGGGTCCGGGATCTCCCTTTCGGCAGGAGTTCCGCCCTTCGTCTATCCGGAGGAAGAGATCGGCGATGAGATCGCAGCTATCCTGAAGGAGAATGAAACGCTGCCGGCGTATATGTCGCCCTATCAGGGGGATCCTTTTTTGCGCAAGGAGATCCTTTCCTATCTGAGGACCAAGGGGATCAAAGCCGGTCCCAGTCAGATCCAGATTCTGTCGGAGACCAATCAGGCTCTGGACTTCATCATCACGGCGATGCTGAATCCGGGAGACTGTGTCATCATCGAGGAGCCCGTATCACCGGACGTATACCGTGTGATTCAGCTGGCTGGCTGCCGTTTCGTGACAGTGCCGGTGGATCCGGATGGAATGATCTGCACGGAACTGGAGGGGCTGATCCAGAGAGAGAAGCCCAGGTTCATCTACGTCAACTCCAGCTACCACGATCCCACCGGGGCCATTCTGTCCATGGAAAGAAGGCAGGAGCTTCTGGCTTTGTCCAACAAGTACAGGATCCCCATCGTGGAGGAGGATGCGGCATCGGAGCTGCACTATGAGGACGGGGCCATCCCAACCCTGAAGTCCATGGACACCTGCGGCAACGTGATCTATATTTACTCCTTCTCCCTGACATTTATCCCCGGGATCTCGCTGGCCATCGTGGTGGCGGATGAAAAGCTGATCCACAGCCTGCGATATCTCGTGTCCATCCGCATCATCGGCATCAACTGGATCAACCAGAAGCTGCTGGCGAAATATCTGCAGAATGGACTGTACTATGAGAGAGTAGAGGAGATCATCAGCCACTGCAGGGTGAACCGGGATATCCTGTGCAGTGAACTGGATGTGCTCAGCGATATCGGCCTGGAATACCGCAAGCCCAGAGGCGGGGTCTATATCTGGTGCCGCCTTCCGGAGGGATTGAGCGGTCAGGATGTGGCAGCGGAAGCCAGCCGAAATGGAGTGTCCATCATGCCCGGAGAAGTTTTTTTCCCGGACCGAAATGACGGCAGTGAATATATTCGCCTGAATTATTCGTATGAATCCGGCGAATGGCTGTTGGAAGGTGCGAAAAGGCTTGTAGGAATAATCAGAAAAATGTATAGATTGTGCAAATAGTTGCATGAGGAAGGTTTATTATTCAGTACTGGTACCTAAAATTACATGGGTACTGGTACTTTGTTATTTATTAAACATATAGTAGAATGAGTGTACAAGTTAAAGATAGTAATTGTTTATAGTAAGTATAAGAAAAAGGAGAATTATCATGGCAGTAAATCTTAAGGGAAGACATTTCTTGACACTCATGGACTTCACACCGACTGAGATCAGATACATGCTGGATCTGGCTCACGATCTGAAGGCTAAGAAGAGAGCAGGCGTTGTAAACCACGTTCTGAAGGGCAAGAACATCGTTCTGCTGTTCGAGAAGACTTCCACCAGAACCAGATGCGCATTCGAAGTAGCTGCAATGGATGAGGGCGCAGGCGTCACCTTCCTGGACAGCAAGAGCTCCCAGATGGGTAAGAAAGAGACCATCGC
>CAMOGZ010000188.1 GCA_946614405.1 uncultured Eubacterium sp.
ATGGTTCTCCAGCACCTGCTTATGGAAGTCAAAGTCATTCGTTCCCATGTAATACTGCGCACAGTCAACCATGGCCTTCATTGGAACCAGACCGACGATCTCCGTCTTCTTGATGTGGACGCCGTAGCGTGCAGCTTCGAAGCGGACGGTCTCAACGACTCTGTAGAGCGGAGTCTGCTCATAGTTCGTCATGTTGCAGCTGACCTGTGCGAACTTCTCTCCGGTCTCCTCATCATCGATCAGGAATCCCATGGACTTGACGCACTTGAATCCGCCGTCCTTCTCACGGATGATCTTAGCGATATTCTTAGCGATCTGTACATCCTCGGTGTCCAGATCTACGTTGAAAGCAACTAGCGGAGGTCTGGCGCCAACAGCCATAACACCTGCGGTCGGGTGGATGCGGCGTCCGCCGAAGTCCGGTTCCCAATCCGGCTCCTGAACCTTCTCAGCCATGCCTTCGAACTGGCCTTTTCTGATCTTGACGAGGTTCTGTCTTTCCGGTCTGGTGGCAGACTGCTCATACAGGAATACCGGAACGCCGGCTTCCTCTGCGATGCGGGCGCCGACGACCTTGGACAGCTCTATGCAGTCCTCGGTGGTGCAGTCCTTGATGGGCAGGAAGGGCATAACGTCCACTGCTCCCATTCTCGGATGCTCACCCTCATGGTGATTCAGGTCGATGAGTTCAGCGGCCTTCTTCACCAGTTTAACGGATGCTTCCTCCACAGCCTTGGCGTCGCCGATGTAGGTGATGACGCTTCTGTTGTGGGACTCGTCGGAGGAATAGTCCAGCAGAGTGCAGCCCGGGGTGTTCCGGATCTCATCCACGCAAGCCTCTACAACTTCCGGTCTTCTTCCTTCGCTGATGTTTGGAATACTTTCAATAATCTGTGCCATTTTTATAAAACTCCTTAATATAACTGATGCTCCCTATGATCTGGTCATAGCTGGCCTCCTCGTACACCAGGGGGAGACCCGCCGCCCTGTTTCAGTCGTTTTACAGTTCTGTCAGAACGTCGTTGAATGCCTTCTGGGCAATGCTTCCGGCATCGTGGAAGATCTTCAGGCCTTCCTCTTCGAAGTACTTGGCCTTGTCTGCGTCCTTGACGCTGGGCAGGTTGATCTTCACGTTCATCCAGGCGCCGTATACGCAGGCTCTCAGGTTCAGGATGGCTACGCCCAGGTCGCTTGCGCAGTTGGGGTTGGATTTTCCAACCATGGTCTGTGCCAGCTGCAGGCCCTCGTAAGCCAGCTGCATGTTACGGAAGGGGACTTCTGTTGCTGCCAGGGAACCGTCTGCGATGGCCTGACGTCTTGCGGCCTTCTCTTCCTCGGTCTCCTTGGGCATCTTGAATGCGTCAGCGATCAGGTTGAATGCCTCGGTATCCTTGTCGATCCCTGCGGTGAGCTCTTCGTAAAGAGGCATTCCCTTTTCCTTGGCTTCCGCGCAGACTGCGTGGAACTCCTCCAGTTTTGCCTTGGAGGTGGTCAGGTCTGCTACCATCATGAACAAAGCCACACCCTGTGCTCCTGCCAGTGCGCTGACGGAGCCGCCGCCCGGAGCCGGTGCGTCGGACTTCAGAAGTTCCAGATAATCCTTAACTTGCATATCTACTAATTTCATTTGATGATATTTCCTTTCTTAATGACTTTGGCTGCCAGGTTGGAGCCGAAGCGATAACATAACATTTCCATATCCGGTGCGTTCCAGATCACCAGGTCGCCCTGCTTGCCGACCTCCAATGTTCCCACACGGTCGCCTCTTCCGATGGCGCAGGCGGGGTTGATGGTCACTGCCGTCAGGACCTCCTCCGGCAGCATCCGGTAGCGGATGCAGGCCAGGTTCATGACGAACTGCAGATTCAGGGACGGGCAGGAGCCCGGATTGAAGTCGGAAGCGGTGGCCACCGGAATGCCCAGCTCGATCATGCGCCGTGCCGGTGCGAAGGTGGCTCCCAGATAGAAGGAGGTTGCGGGCAGGCACATGGCGGTGGTTCCGCCCTTGGCCATGGACTGCAGTCCTTCCTCATTGATGACGATCAGATGCTCTGCAGAGGCTGCGCCGATCTCACCGGCCAGGCGGGATCCGCCGATGGCCTCGATCTCGTCAGCGTGGATCTTCAGGCCGAAGCCCAGTTCCTTGGCCTTCTCCAGATACCGGCGGCTCTGGTCGTAGTTGAACACGGAGTCCTCGGTGAAGACGTCGGCGTAGTCCGCCAGGTCATGCTCCTTCACGTAGGGAAGCATCTTCTCACAGACCATGTCGATGTATGCGTCGCCGTCTCCCTTATACTCATCGGGGATGGCATGGGGTCCCAGGAAGGTGGAGACTACATCCATAGGATGACGCTCGTCCAGCTTCTTGTTCACGGCCAGCATCTTCATCTCATTATCAAAGTCCAGCCCGTAGCCGCTCTTGGACTCACAGGTGGTGACGCCGAATCCCATCATCTCATCCAGGAACCGGGACGTCTTGTAGACCAGATCCTCTTCCGTTGCCTCACGGGTCTTCCGGACGGTGTCCAGAATTCCGCCGCCGGCTCTCAGGATGTCCAGATAGGTGGCACCCTTCAGCTTCATGGGGATCTCGTGCTGGCGGTATCCGCCGAACACCATGTGGGTGTGTCCGTCCACCAGTCCCGGTGTGACCAGACGATAGTCGGCATCGATGGTAACGTCGACGCCGGAGGCTCCCTGGGGGAGCCGTCCTTCGTCGGTAATTTCAGTGATCAGTCCGTTTTCGATCAGGATCGCTGCATCATGGAGCTTGCGGTTCTCGCCCTGCTCCTCGCCGGCGTGGCTGTGACTTCCCACCGGTGTCTGAAGGATCCCGATATTCTTGATCAATGTCGTTGACATATTTATTACTCCTGTGATCTTAGTCTACGAACTTATCTACAACGCTGTCGATCAGAGCATCGTCTGCGATGAACGGCAGAGTGATGTGGCCCTGGCCGGCATACTTCTTGTTGTATTCTGCGGATGTGGACAGAGCGTTCTCGTTACGAGCCCAGCTTCTTCTGGCAACGCCGCCCATTACATCCCACATCATAGCGCTCTTGATGATCTCATCGGTTCTCTCGGAGCCGTCCAGCAGCAGACCGAATCCGCCGTTGATGGACTTACCGATACCAACGCCGCCGCCATTGTGGATGGCGCAGAGGGACATTCCTCTTGCTGCGTTTCCGGCATAGCACTGGATGGCCATGTCAGCCATAACGTTGGAGCCGTCCTTGATGTTGGAGGTCTCTCTGAACGGGGAGTCCGTTCCGGATAC
>CAMOGZ010000189.1 GCA_946614405.1 uncultured Eubacterium sp.
TTTGCTTATTCTTCCTTCATGCCGTATTTTTTCAGCTTGTGCTGAAGGGTCTGACGTTTGATCTGCAGGACATCCGCCGCCTTTGAGATGTTTCCTCCGGTGTCGATCATGGCGCCCCGGATGATCTCCTTCTCTACATTGGCAAGGTATTCATTCAGCGGTCCCAGCCGTTCCCATTTCTCCACGTCATGGCCGATGCCGATGGCCTGCATGGGCATCTGCAGAAGCCGGGTGGTCAGCACGTGCTCCGTATCTGCCATGGCTACGGACTGCATGATAACGTTCTCCAGCTCTCTTACATTACCGGGATAATCGTAGCTTGTCAGCTCCCGGATCGCATCATCGGACACCATCCAGACCTGCTTGCCGTACCGGTCGTCACTCTTCGCCAGGAATCGCTCCACCAGAAGAGGAATGTCATCCTTCCGCTCCCGCAGCGGCGGAATGTGAATCCCCACCACATTCAGGCGGTAGTACAGATCCTTCCTCAGTTTCCCTTCCTCCATTAGCTTCTGGGGCGGTTCGTTGACGGTGGCGATGATCCGCACATCCACCGGAATATCCGTGGTCCCGCCAACTCTCCGGATATAGTCCTCCTGCAGCACGCGCAGAAGCTTGCTCTGAAGATCGTAAGGCATGGCGCTGATCTCGTCCAGAAGAAGGGTCCCGCCGTTTGCCTGTTCAAAGAGCCCGGCCCGGTCCACCGCTCCGGTGAATCCGCCCCGGCTCGTTCCAAAGAGAATGCCTTCCAGAAGGGACTCCGGGAGAGCTGCGCAGTTCTGGGCAAGAAACGGCTTGTCTCTTCTGGGACTTGCGTAGTGAATACTTTGTGCGAAAAGCTCCTTGCCGGTCCCGGTCTCGCCGTAAATGAAGACGGAGGCATCGTTGCCCGCGGCCTTCTTGGCACGGTTCACCACCTCCATGAATGCCCGGTTATTCCCCATGATGTCATCGAAGGTGTAGTGTTTGATCTTCTGCATCCGGGACTCCTCCGCCCGGGGGATCGTATCTTCCCGAAGCTGCTGGATCGTGTCGCTCATGTCCCGGATGTTGGTGATATCCCGGGCCACCTCGATGGCGGCGATGGTCTCATTGTCCACCCGCACCGGCACGGTGCTGTTGATGGTGGTGACCTCCTTGCCGTAGAGGTTAGTATAGGTTTGCTGCTTGTTCCGTGTGGCCACGTTCTTCCGCAGCGCCTGGTACATGGTGCTCTGGCTTAGCTTGACCCCGGGAAAGGCACGGTGGAATTCCTTGTTGATGACGTCGTCCTTGCTGATCTTCTCTGTCTCCTCCATTGCGGAGTTATAGAATAGGCCTACGCCGTTCTCGTCTACGATGTAGACACCCTCGTCGATGAGCTCGATGAGTTCGCTGATGATCTGCTTATATCCGTTCTCGTCCATAGGCACCTCCTTTCCCATTTTACCATAAAAAAAGAGGGGGTGCAAATATATTTGCTCCCCCTGATCTGTTGTTTTTACATCCAGAATGCCGGATTCATCTTCAGGAATGCCAGGTTCCCGGTGATGACCCGACGGTCGCCGTTCAGCATCTTAATATACCGGGTCTTGGGCGCCTTGATCTTTCCGTAGCTGTACTTGATGGTAGCGAGCTTTGCCCCGTTCATCTTGATCTTCTTGACGGTGACCAGACCCTTCTTGATGGTATAGCTGCAGGTAAAGGTCGCATCGTCCGTGATGGACTTGGTCAGAAGCTCCTTGCTGTTATACCGGCGGTCGATCTTGAAGGTCTTGGTCTCTTCCTCGTTGGAAGCACCCTTGTCGATACCGGTCAGCACGATCTTGCTGGCCTTGCCTTTCTTCAGCGTCGTCTTATACTTGTCCGTTCCTTTGTGAATGTAGTACTCGCCGTTGTCATCGGTCCACTTGATGTTCTTCAGGTAGCCCTTCTTGCCATAGGCAAATGCGAAGGTCTCGTTGCTGTCATCCACGTATCTCTTCAGGGATGTGAGTCTTCCGCTCTTGTCCAGCTTGAAGGTATAGGTGTCGCTGGGGCCGGTGACTTTGACCTTGGTTTTCTTGCCCTTTTTATAAGTGTTCTTAAAGGTGTACTTGCTGGTCTCGTCTACTTTGCCCTCGGCATAGGTCTTGGTGACGCCTTTGATGAGATCACCCTTCTTGTTATACTTCAGGGTGGTCACGGCGGACTTCACCATCTTTCCGTCTACATTCTCATAGATCGTGATCTTCGTTGGCATTTTCACCTTAGCTGTCTTGGCAATTGCCTGATTCCCCGGGATCGTCACGGAAAATGCAACCGCGATGACCGCACAAAGCAGAATAACTGCCAGCTTCCTCAGGCTGCTGATTCTCTCCATGTTCTTCTCCTTTCTCATTCTCAACCTTACGTTATATCGTCAGCGACTCTTCCTCAAACCGCTGATAACCCAGTTCAATGATCTCATCGATCAGTGTGCCGAAGTCTTTACCTTCCTCCGCCCACAGCGTGGGGAACATGCTGTACTTGGTGAATCCGGGCAGAGTATTGATCTCATTGCAGTATAGATTTCCTGTGTGGTTCTCCACCAGGAAGTCCACCCGGGCATATCCTCTGCAGGCCAGGCACCGGTAAGCATACCAGGCCGTCTTCCGCAGTCTCTCTTCCGTGGCAGGATCCAGCTCCGCCGGTACGATGATCTGTGTTCCGGCATCATCGCTGTACTTGGCCTCGTAATCATAGAAGTCCTTGGCGGTGATGATCTCGCCGGTGTGGGTGACCTCCGGCTCGCCGTTTCCAAGAACGCCCACTTCGATCTCTCTCCCGTCGATGCCCTGCTCCACCAGGATCCGGCTGTCGATCTTGGCTGCCTCATAGAGACCTTCCTTCAGCTCCTCCCGGGTCCTGACCTTGGAGATGCCGACGCTGGAACCCGCATTGGAAGGCTTGACGAACATGGGATATTCCAGGCTCTGCTCACAGCGGTCCATGATCTCCTCTTCCATCTTGCGGCTCTTCATGAGGCGCACCCGGTCTACGTATACATAATTGCAGCTGGGCACCCCGTAGGCCTTGAATATCCTCTTGGTGCTAACCTTGTCCATGGCCAGTGTGGAGGCCAGTACGCCGCTTCCGGCATAGGGAATGTTCAGGTACTCCAGCATCCCCTGGAACTTGCCGTCCTCTCCGAACTGTCCGTGGAGCACCGGGAAGGCGAAGTCCATCACCTCCGGCAGTTCCTCGATGCGCAGGTGCTCTGCCTCTTCCTCCCAGCGGTCCTGTCCGATGGCGGT
>CAMOGZ010000190.1 GCA_946614405.1 uncultured Eubacterium sp.
CTACCTGGCAGACATCAAGAACCGCGACCACAACCGTCTCGGCCGTGAGATGGAGATCTTCACCACAGTAGACGTCATCGGCCAGGGCCTGCCACTGTTCATGCCCAAGGGAACCAAGATCATCCAGAAGATGCAGAGATGGATCGAGGACCTGGAGGAGTACGAGTGGGGCTATGTCCGCACCAGAACTCCGCTCATGGCCAAGTCCACACTGTATAAGATCTCTGACCATTGGTATCACTACAAGGATGGCATGTTCCTCCTGGGTTATGACAACAAGGAAGACATCCTCCTGGCAGAGGACCGTTCCCAGGAGATCCACGGTGTCGAGGACCTGTCTCTCATCGAGAATGATGCGGATGCCAACGTTTATGCGCTGCGTCCTATGACTTGCCCGTTCCAGTACTATGTGTACAAAGCCACACAGAAGAGTTATCGTGACCTTCCGTACCGCATGGGCGAGACCTCCACGCTGTTCCGCAACGAGGATTCCGGAGAGATGCACGGACTGACCCGTGTCCGCCAGTTCACCATTTCCGAGGGACATCTGGTCTGCACGCCGGAACAGATCGACCAGGAATTCAAGAACTGCGTGGAGCTGGCCAAGTACTGCCTGACCACACTGGGACTGCAGGATGACGTAACATACCGCTTCTCCAAGTGGGATCCCAATGATGCCGATAAGTATCTTGGAACCGCTGAGGACTGGGACCGCGTACAGGATGCCATGAGAGTGATCCTGGATGAGATCGGTCTGGAATACACTGAGGCAGAAGGGGAGGCCGCATTCTACGGACCCAAGCTGGACATCCAGGCAAAGAACGTATACGGCAAGGAAGATACCATGATCACCATCCAGCTGGATATGTTCCTGGCAGAGCGTTACGACATGTACTACATCGACCGCGACGGCAGCAAGAAGCGCCCGTTCATCATCCACAGAACTTCCATCGGCTGCTACGAGAGAACTCTGGCATGGCTCATCGAGAAGTATGCAGGCAAACTGCCTACATGGCTGTGTCCGGAGCAGGTTCGTGTCCTGCCGGTATCCGAGAAGTTCGAGGATTATGCACAGGAAGTCTTCAAAGAACTGCGCAGAAACGGCGTAGATGTTACTGTGGACAACAGTGCTGAGAGACTGGGCTACAAGCTGCGCCAGGCTCAGCTTGACCGCCTGCCTTACATGCTGGTAGTCGGCGGCAAGGAAGCGGAAGAGAAGACCGTCTCCGTCCGCAGCCGGTTCGCAGGAGATGAAGGATCCAAGCCGCTGTCTGAGTTCATCGATCAGATCTGCGAAGAGATCCGCACCAAAGCCATCCGCAAGGAAGAGCCGAAAGACAAGAAATAATCATTGTAAATAAAAAGAGATGCTGCACGACTCGGTGCAGCATCTTTTTTATAAGCGTGTCAGGATTCGCTGACGGGTCCTTAAGATTTTGTGTACACACGTGTGTACACAAAAACCTAAGGGAGAGTTTACACTGCAGGCACGATGAACTGCAGTGCGTGGTGACGCATCTCGATGGTGATGCCGGTGGTATGGGCCAGCTCTCCGTCGGCGCAGAAGAGGAAGTCCCGGGTGTCGTAGGGCAGGAGCCGGACGGTCTGGCATGGGATCATCCGGATGAGGTCCCCGATGTCGTCCCGGCCCAGATGTTCTCCCTTGGCGAAAGAGGGGAAGAGCTTCAGGAACCGGCGCCGCGTAGTGTTCTGAATGATGTTCAGGTCCATGGCTCCATCGTCCATGATGGACTGAGGGGAGGACTTGATCCCTCCGCCGCAGTAGCATCCGTTGGATATGGCACAAAGGAGTATGGGCCCTTCGCTGACGATCTCGCCGTCTGCCTGGATCACCAGGGAGATCCCTTTCTTCTTCAGGAACATCTGGAATATGGCCAGCAGATAGGCAAGGGAACCGGAAACCAGCGGCAGTTCTTTCATTCTTCCGGTGGCTTCCACCACATTGCAGTCAAAACCGTTGTTGAACATATTGATGGCGAAACGGCTTTGTTCGCGGCCGTCGATCACCCCGTGGTAATGCATCAGGTCCAGGGGCCGGGGCTCTCCCCGCAGCTGGGCGCTGATGTCCAGGAAGGCATCCCCGGGGATGCCGAAGTTCCGGATGGTGTCGTTTCCGGTGCCGATGGGGATGATGCCCAGAGCCACATGCTCGAAATCGGCGATCCCGTTGATCACCTCATTGGCGGTGCCGTCGCCGCCGCAGGCGTAGAATCTCACCGGCTCGCCGGAAAACTCCGATGCCAGCCGGCGGGAGACTTCCTCCGCATCGCCGATGCCTTGGGTCTCATAGAGGACCGGGTCGATGCCCGCCGCCTCGCAGGCCGACCGGATGTCTGCAGTCAGTTTTTCACTGGATTTTCCCTGACCTGCAGCAGGATTGATAATGAAAATATGCTTCAAAGTGAGGCCTCCATAGCCCTGCAAAATCAATCAGATTTCACAGTATTTTAATTTTGGATTAATCTGTAATAGTTAATATGAACACAGGGAACGTGTCTGTTATTTTAATTATAGGATGATTTCACGCAGGGGTAAAGTGAAATATTGTTTGGAAAAAACAGAAAAACATGTTATCCTTATATCAGAAGGAGTGTATATCACATGGCTAAGAGATTTGGAATCGAATTAAGGAATGAACTGAAGTTCAGAGATCATGAGGGCCAGATCATCAACCAGGGCGATCTGTTTATCGATGATGAGCCCGTTGCCTTCTGGACACAGGATGCTGCAGGGGGAGCAGACGTCCTGAAGATGGAGCCCGGTTTTTCAGAAGCGGCCTTCCGGGAGGAGATCAATAAGATGCACCCGGAACCGATCATTATGAACTATGCCGGACTGCAGCTGACTGTTGAGTACAGTCTGGAGATGATGATGAACGAGCTGGTCAAGCTCACCGACGCCGAACGGGCGCTTCGTGAGGCAAGACAGCGCGGTTACAATGCGCTGCTTTTCATCAGCGACGGTGGCGACGCCTTCTACTGGGAACTGTATGATGAGGAGCCCCTCACCACCGACGAGGCCATCTTCAAACATGAGGATCTGGTAGCCCAGTCCCAGGCCGAGTTCGACGAGGACCAGCTGGAGATCCGCTACTACACCGACGATTCCCAGTTCGAGGTAGGACCCGAGATCAGCACCGACGCTTTGATGAAAGGCGCCATGTTCGCAGACTTTGAAGATTAATTATTAGAAATGCGTGGACCGCTGCAGAAGCAGCGGTCTTTT
>CAMOGZ010000191.1 GCA_946614405.1 uncultured Eubacterium sp.
TTTCAATGGTCGGTATGGTGTGCCTGGGGGGATTCGAACCCCCGGCCTTCACATTCGGAGTGTGCCACTCTATCCCCTGAGCTACAGGCACATATCGAACATCGCAAATAAGATAATAACATAAATCAGGATGGAATTCAACCAGAAACTTTATATTTCCTGCGGGCTGCCCTCTATTCCAGAACGTAAACGGTCTTATACCGTCTTCCCCACTGGATGGCCTCTTTGGTGGAATGCATGTACAGATCCACTACGTTTCCTTTCACCGCACCGCCGGTATCATTGGCGACTGCGACTCCGTAACCCTCTACGTATAGCTTTGTGCCATAGGGGATCACCGAGGGATCCACGGCACATGTTCCGTAGTGACATCTCCCGCCGGAAGCTCCCACCGGAGACTTGCCCATATAGTAGGCCGTGCAATTGCCTGTGAAGGTCCTGGAGTAGGATACCTCCCCTGTCTCGCCCGTTGCACTGGTGCCGAAGCGCAGAGTACGGTCCTTGGGCTTCTTTTCCCATTTCACGAACTTCTTGGTCTCGTCGGTCTTCTTTCCATTGATGAAGGTCTGCTCGTAGTGATAGACCCCCTTGCCGTCTTCGCCTTCTTCCACCACCACAGTGCCGGAAGAGATGCCGGTATCAAACATGGCCTTATCCTTGGGCTTGACCTTCTTCGTCTTGTCGAAGCTCTTATGATGGACCTCTTTCACCTCCAGCTTGGTCTTATCCGTGACCTCCTCATTCAGCGCCGGCGTAATGATATCGTCGCTGTCATAGGTGACCTCATTAATGGCGAGGTTCTCCTCCACCGTTCCCGGATAGAGAAGCAGATTCTTCTTCTCCCCGGCGATGGGCACGGACTTCTCTGTAGCCTGCCGGATATCCACCTTCAGTCCGCGGGTCACGGCCCTGGACTCATCGGTATCCAGAATGTAATTCTTCTCCAGCTTGTTCTTCTCATCAAGCTCTCCCATGAGGCCCTTCACATCTCCCACCCGGGTGCTTACCAGCATGGTGTCGGTCCCGGCGATGGTATGGATCTTCACCCTCACCACCACAGGCATGAAAAAATAAGCCAGCATCAGAGATGTTGACACCACAAACAGTACCAGAATAAGAATCAGAATTCTTTTTAATGTCATAATAAAGCCCTCATTAAATGTACATTGATATTTTAACACTTAATGAGGGCATTTACAATAATATTATTTAGTAATCAGCTTGCAGAGGTCCTCTCCCATCTGGGACGGATCATCTACTGTTAAGCCGGAGATCAGCATGGCCTGGTTGAACAGCAGTCTTGTGATGGCTGCAGCCACCTCTTTACCATCTTCTCCCTTGCCGAAGGTCTCCTGAAGTGACTGGATCGCCGGATTCTCCGGGTTCAGCTCCAGAACTTTGTCGGCGTGGATCCCTTCCTCGCCGGGCATGCGGTTCAGCGTCTTCTCCATCTCAAGGGAAAGGCCTCCCTTGCTGGTCAGGCAAACCGGAGCATCCGCAAGTCTGCCGGAGAAGGATACCTCCACCACACGGCCTGCCAGGGTATCCTTCATGAAGGTCAAGAGCTCCTGGTTGTCCGCAGCCAGCTCTTCCATTGCCTTCTTTTCTTCCTCGGTCTGATCTTCTGCCAGGTTCTCCTCAGAGATGGACCGGAACTCCTTATCCTTGTAATCACGGATCATCTTGATGGCGAACTCATCCACATCATCGGTGAAGTACAGAACCTCCAGCCCCTTGGCTTTGGCTGCCTCGGTCTGGGGAAGCATATTGATCTTCTCCACGGTTTCTCCCGGGACGTAGTAGATATACTTCTGATCCTCAGGCATTCTCTCGATGTACTCGTCCAGGGTGACATTCTTCTCTTCGGTGGAAGAATAGAACAAAAGCAGATCGGCCAGCATGTCCTTATTCATGCCGAAGCCCTCATACAGGCCGTATTTGATCTGTCTGCCGAAGTCATGGAAGAACTTCTCGTAGCCTTCCCGGTCTTCCTTCATCCACTTCACCAGCTCACGCTTGATCTTCTTCTCCAGGTTCCGTCCGATGTTGGCCAGCTGACGGTCATGCTGCAGCATCTCTCTGGAAATGTTCAGTGACAGGTCCGGGGAATCCACCAGTCCACGGACAAAGTTGAAATAATCCGGGACCAGCTCCTTGCACTTGTCCATGATCAGTACGCCGCTGGAGTAGAGCTGCAGCCCCTTCTCGTACTCTTTGCTGTAGTAGTCATAGGGCAGATGTCCCGGCACAAAGAGCAGCGCCGTGTAGCTGCTGACGCCCTCAACAGAGGTACGCATTACCCTTGCCGGATCGATATAATCATTGAACTTGCTCTTATAATACTCGTTGTAATCCTCGTCCTTCACCTTGCTCTTCTGACGCTTCCAGATGGGTTCCATGGTGTTCAGGGTCTCCATCTCATAGAAGGTCTCCATCTCGGGCATTTTCCCCTCTTCCGGAGCTTCCTCCGTCTTAGGACGGCTCTTGGCCACCATCATCTGGATCGGGTAACGGATGTAGTCTGAATACTTGCGGATCAGGTTGCGGATCTCGTACTCTTCCAGGAAACGAGTGTAATTCTCGCCTTCTGCGTCCTCCTTCATATGTAGAACGATCTCTGTTCCGTGTCCATCCTTCTCCGCAGGCTCTACGGTGTATCCGTCTGTTCCGGCGGATGTCCAGCAGTTTGCCTCCTCGGAGCCATAGGCCTTCGATGTGACGGTCACCTGGTCTGCCACCATGAATGCGGAATAGAACCCCACACCAAACTGGCCGATGATATCAGTGGCGCGTTTGGCCTTGGCAGTTGCGCTGTCGTCGTCGTCAGATGCGTGTTCTTCCTTGAAAGCCAGACTTCCGCTCCGGGCAATGGTTCCCAGATTCTGCTCCAGTTCATCCCGGGTCATACCGATGCCGTTGTCTGTGATGGTCATGGTCCTTGCATCTTTATCCGTATCGATGCGGATCACAAAGTCGGAACGCTTGACTCCGGTATCGCCGGACTGCAGGCTCTGATAGTACAGTTTGTCCAGCGCGTCGCTGGCATTGCTGATCAGTTCCCTCAGGAAAATCTCCTTATGTGTATAGATCGAGTTGATCATCATATCCAATAACCGTTTGGATTCTGTTTTAAATTGCTTCTTACCCATTGTTTCGCCTCCAAATTATTAGCACTCGATATGTACGAGTGCTAAATTCTAATACTATTCTACTCTT
>CAMOGZ010000192.1 GCA_946614405.1 uncultured Eubacterium sp.
TAGACCGCCGTCACCACGGAACCCTCGGTCTTTTCCTCCGTGCTTTCCAGAAAGCTACCTGAAAGGTTCCGGATCTCTGTGAGCCCCTGCTCTTCCATCTGGAACGCCCCGATCTCACTGGTGGTCCCGAACCGATTCTTATACGCCCGGAGGATCCGGAAGTCGTGGTCCCGCTCTCCGGTGAAGTTCAGCACGCAGTCCACCAGATGCTCCACGATCTTGGGTCCCGCAAGCTCTCCGCTCTTGGTGACGTGGGCCACGATGAAGATGGGCACATTGTCGGTCTTGCCGATGCGCATCAGCATGTTTCCGCAGGCTCTCACCTGGGACACGCTGCCGGGGACAGAGTCCAGCTCCTGGGTATACATGGTCTGAATGGAGTCGATGATCAGGAACTTCGGCTTCACATTCTCGCAGGCGGTGACGATGTTCTCCATGTTTGTCTCCGCAAGCACAAAGACTTCCTCGCTGAGTTCCGGACACACTCTGTCTGCCCTCATCTTGATCTGCTCTTCGGATTCCTCACCCGACACATAAAGGACCGGGCCGTTCTCCTTTGCGATATTGGCCGCAGCCTGAATGATCAGGGTGGACTTGCCGATGCCCGGCTCGCCGGAGATCAGCACCAGAGATCCCTTCACCAGTCCGCCTCCCAGTACCCGGTTCAGCTCCCCGATGCCGGTATCGATGCGGGCGTAGTCCGCAGAGCCCACGGTCTTCAGGGGCGCCGCCTTGCCTCCGTCTCCCTTGACGCCGGAGCCGCGGCGGCGGTTGTCGTTTTCCGGAAGGTCCACGATCTTCTCCTCCACCATGCTGTCCCAGGCGCCACAGATGCATTTCCCCATCCACTTGGGACTCTCATATCCGCATTCCTGACAGACAAATATCGTCTTCGCTTTCTTTGCCATATATCCTCCTGTCTGTTCCCGGCTCTGGCAGCCGGTGTAAGGGGAAAGTCAGACACTCCCCAAATATACCCCCATAGCGAGACAAGCACCCATACGGATGCTTGTCTCGGTTACTTACTTGTCAATTCGATTGGCCTTACTTGTCCTCTTCTGCAGCGTGATCAGCGATGATCTTCTCAGCCATTGCCTTCGGAACTTCCTGATATCTCTCGAAGGAAAGTTCGAAGGAGCCTCTTCCCTGTGTCATGGAACGCAGTCCCAGAGCATAGTCGAAGAGCTCAGCCTGGGGTGCCTCAGCCAGCAGCTTCTGCTCGCCGTTATGAGGTTCCATACCCAGGATCTTACCACGGCGCTTGTTCATGTCGCCCATGACGTCTCCCATGTACTCATCCGGTACATAGATGTCCAGGTGCATGATAGGCTCCAGCAGGCACGGATTAGCCTCTACGATACCCTTCTTGAATGCCAGAGCGGCAGCCAGTTTGAAGGATACTTCGTTGGAGTCTACTTCATGGTAGGAACCATCGTACAGGACGGCCTTGATGTTAACGCACTTGCAGCCGGCCAGGGGGCCCTTCTCCATGCATTCCAGCAGGCCCTTCTCGACAGCCGGAACGTAGTTCTTAGGAACGGATCCGCCGAACAGTTCTTCGGAGAATTCCAGTCCGTCTTCCTGAGATGGGGAGAAACGGATGTGAACGTCACCGTACTGTCCTGCACCACCGGACTGCTTCTTGTGTTTACCCTGAACATCAGAGCTGCCCTTGATGGTCTCTCTGTATGCGATCTTCTGCGGAACGGTCTTCACGTTAACGCCGAAACGATCCTTCAGCTTAGCCATGATGATGGACAGCTGCATCTCGCCCTGTCCGCCCAGCAGTGTCTGATGGGTCTCAGCATTTCTCTCAACGACGATGGAGGGGTCTTCTTCCTTCAGTCTGTTCAGACCGGTACCCATCTTCTCTTCATCGTTCTTATCAACAGCTTCCACTGCTACGTAGTAGCATGGGGAAGGAACATTCAGCTCGTCGTACTTGGTGTCGCTGCCCTTCTCGCAAAGGGTGTCGCCGGACATGGTGTACTGCAGCTTGGCAGCAGCACAGATGTCGCCTGCCTGAGCCTCGGAAACCTCGATCTGCTCTTTTCCTCTCAGAACGAAGATCTTGCCCAGTCTCTCGGACTTGCCTGCTCTCTCGTTGTAAATGTCCATACCTGCAGCCAGTTTGCCGGTCATGACCTTCATGATGGAGATCTTACCAACGAACGGGTCGACGATGGTCTTGAATACGAATGCGGACGGAGCTCCATCCTTGCTGATAGCAGTATCTGCTGCCTGCAGCGGATTCGGAACGATGCCTGCGATGGTGTCCAGGATCGGCGCAACCTTCTCACTCATCTGGAATACTGCGGTGAATACCGGAACGATGGTTCCTTCTGCGATTCCCTTGGTCAGTCCGGATGCGATCTCAGCGTCGGTGAACTCTTCACCCTCGAAGTACTTCTCCATCAGCTCTTCGTCTGCGGATGCGATGGCTTCCATCAGGTCGTCATCTACATCGGTCAGAGGCCAGGACAGCGGAGTAACGGCATCGCCGAACTTCTCCTTCAGAGCATCGACCAGTCCGTCGAAGTCCATCTCGTCACGGTCTCTCTTATTGATCATGAACATGCGCGGAGTGTTGCTTCTCTCGCATGCCTTCCATGCCATCTCGGTTCCAACCTGAACGCCGGATCCGGCATCCACTACGATCACAGCTGCCTCAGCTGCTCTCAGTGCTGCGTTTACTTCATTCACAAAGTCGAAGTATCCCGGTGTGTCTATGAAGTTGATCTTGCTGTTCTTCCACTCGATGGGAACGATGGAAGTGTTAATGGAGAATCCCTTCTCGATCTCCATCTTGTCATAGTCGGAAACGGTATTACCGTCGGTAACCTTTCCCAGTTTCTTGGTTACTCCGGTTTCCAGAAGTGCTGCCTCCAGGAATGTGGTCTTACCACTTCCGCCATGTCCCAGCAAAGCGACGTTTCTAATGTTTTCACTTGTATAGCCCTTCATATAGACCTCCTAATATATTCTTTTTCGGTGGTTTCCCCACCGTGTCAGTCAACATTATTATTCTATCACAAAACCATCTTGTATACAATGGCTTTTTGAATCGTTTGACAATTTAGAACTCCGCGGTTTTCGGGGTTCTCGGGAACGGCAGGACATCGCGGATGTTGCTCACGCCGGTGATGTACATGATGATCCGTTCAAAGCCCAGTCCGTAGCCTGC
>CAMOGZ010000193.1 GCA_946614405.1 uncultured Eubacterium sp.
GCCGGTATCATCGTCGCCGGTGAGGTCATGGATCCGTTGGCGCATCTCGTTGGCCGCCTTGTTCGTAAAGGTCACACAAAGGATATTCCCTGGCAGGATCCCCACCTCGTTCACCAGAAAAGCAAAACGATGGGACAGGGCTCTGGTCTTGCCGGAGCCTGCTCCCGCGATGACCCGGATCATGCCCTCCGTGGCCATCACCGCCTGCTTCTGTTCCTCATTCAGTTTCTCCAGGATCCCGCTCAAAGAATCACCTCCGCTTCCATTGTTAAGGAAAGTATATCACATCCCGGAGCGGAATTCAAACATATGTTCTCCATCCGCGGTATAAATATAGAGGGCGCGAAAAGCGCCCTCTGTCATAGCTGTGATTTCGATTCAGCCCCACACATTTCCGATGAGAAAGATCAGTCCTGCGAAAGCCGCCGCAAGCACTCCCAGTACCAGAAAGGCTGCGGACAGGGCTCCGCGGATCATGGCCCGCCGCTCTTCTCCGTCCATGGACACCGGGTCCTGCTCAGGCTTTTGCCGGGAGACTCCCCGTCCCCTTCGGAGAAGGTCCAGATCCGGCACCAGCAACGGCTGCCGCCGGATATCACTCATATCGGCGATGACACGTCCGTCGTCCTCTTTGAACTCATTTTTCATCGGATGATTTCTCATGGGTGAGTCCTTTCACATCATCAAACAAGTGGCAGACCACATAGTGGCCCGGTTCGATCTCCCTTTGTTCGGGTGCCTGGCTCTTGCAGATCTCCATGCACTCTTTGCACCGTGTATGGAACTTGCACCCCTTCGGCGGGTCTGCCGGAGACGGGATGGTTCCCTCCAGTACGATCCTCTTCATCTTCACCGTAGGATCCGGGATCGGGATCGCGGAGAACAGCGCCTTGGTATAGGGATGGAGCGGATTGCGGAAAATATCTTCCGTCTCGCCGTATTCCACCAGATTGCCAAGATACATGACACCGACGGTATCGGAGATATGCTCTACCACCGACAGGTCATGGGAGATGAAGAGATACGTCAGTTCCATCTGTTCCTGGAGATCCTGCAACAGATTGATGATCTGCGCCTGAATGGATACATCCAGTGCGGAGACCGGCTCGTCGCATACCACGAACTCCGGGTTCAGGGCCAGGGCTCTGGCAATGCAGATACGCTGACGCTGTCCGCCGGAAAACTCATGGGGATAACGCTCCTTATGGAAGGGCTGCAGTCCGCACTTATCCATGATATCGTCGATGTAATCCTCGTACTCCGCCTTGGATACCAGCTTGTGCTCCCGCACTGCTTCTCCGATGATGTCCCCCACCGGAAGCCTCGGAGACAGGGATGAGAAGGGATCCTGGAAGATGATCTGCATCTTCGTCCGGTAATCGTGGAGTTCCTTCTTGGAAAGGTCGTAGATCTCCTTTCCGTTGAACAGCACGTCTCCTCCGGTCTTGCCGCCGGACAGGCGCAGGATGGTCCGTCCGGTGGTGGTTTTGCCACATCCGGACTCGCCAACAAGTCCCATGGTGGTGCCTCGCTTCAGATTGAAGGTGACGCCGTCAACGGCTTTCACGTAGCCCGTGGTCCGGGACAGCATGCCGTTTTTGATGGGGAAATACTTCTTCAGATCGCGGACCTGAAGGATATAGTTTGGATCGTATTCCAGCTTACTGGTCATTTCCCGGCACCTCCTTTCCGTCATAGAAACGGTAGCAGCTCACCTTGTGGGTCGGTGACAGGGAGATCTCGCAAGGATACTCGCCGTCACACTCCGGACCGCACTTCAATTCGCAGCGGTCACGGAAATAGCAGTAGTCCGGCATGTTGATGGGATTGGGCACCTTGCCCGGAATGGAATACAGTTTGTCGACCTTCTTTCCCACCACGGGTTTGGAAGCCATCAGTCCGATGGTATACGGGTGGGCGGGATTCTCGAAGATCTCCATCGCCGTTCCCTTCTCCACCACGCGCCCTGCATACATGACGACCACATAATCCGCCATCTCCGCGATGACACCCAGGTCATGGGTGATGATCATGATGGAGGAATTGACCTTCTCCTTCAGGTCACGGAACAACTGCAGGATCTGTGCCTGAATGGTCACGTCCAGCGCGGTCGTGGGCTCATCGGCAATGATCAGCTTGGGATTGCAGGCCAGTGCGATGGCGATCATCACACGCTGGCGCATTCCGCCGGACAGCTCATGGGGATACATCTTGTAGACCCCCTCGGAATTGGCGATCCCCACCATTTCCAGAAGCTGGATCGTCCGGGCTTTGATATCCTCTTTGGTCATGTCCTTGCCATCATGCAGTTCGATGACCTCATCCACCTGGTCCCCGATGCGGAACACCGGGTTCAGGCTGGTCATGGGCTCCTGGAAGATCATGGACACATAGTTTCCGCGGATCTTCTGCATGGCCTCGATGGGAGTCTTCCTCACATCGATGGCCCGGTCCCCGAGATTCAGACGGATCTCGCCGTCCACGATCTGGCCCTGAGGCCTTTGTAACAGCTGCATGATGGAGAGACTGGTGACGGACTTGCCGCACCCGGACTCGCCCACGATGCCCACTGTGGCTCCCTGGGGAACTTCGAAACTGATGCCGTCCACGGCCTTGGCCACGCCCACATCGGTGAAGAAGTGGGTACGCAGACCGTCGATTTCCAGTACGTTTGCGGGATCGTGCATCTCGGTGAGATATTCACTCTCCGGGACGTTCTTTCTCTTATATTGCTTTTCTAATTCCTTGGTTATCTTCCTGTTCTCCTTCGCGATGCGACGGGATTCTCTGGCAGTCAGATAGTCTTGTCCTTTTTTCTTTGCCATACTCTCCCTCCTCTCATCGTTTCATCTTCGGGTCGAACGCGTCGCGCAGGCCGTCACCGACGATGTTGAATGCCAGGACGGTGACCAGCAGCAGCACGCCTGCCGGGATCCAGATAAACCAGTAGTTGGTCAGTACATAAGTGTCGTTTACATCACTGATGATATTTCCCCAGGATGCAAAGGGGAAGCGGACTCCCAGTCCCAGGAAGGACAGGGTCGCCTCGGTGATGATGGTCTCGCCCAGGCTCATGGTCATGATCACGATGAGCTGGGGGATGA
>CAMOGZ010000194.1 GCA_946614405.1 uncultured Eubacterium sp.
GGAACCCACCAGCGGCAATCAGGGGATCGGCCTGGCTTTGGTCGGAGCGGTCAAAGGCTATAAGGTGGTCATCATCATGCCGGATTCCGTCAGCGTGGAGCGGCGCCTTCTGGTGGCCCAGTACGGGGCGGAGATCCGCCTGGTGCACGATGACAACGACATCGGAGAGGCCATCGAGAACTGCATCAAAATGGCCAAGCTCATGAAGTCCGACGATCCCAACGTTTTCTTCCCGGACCAGTTCAGCAACCGGGACAACCTGCGGGCCCATGAAGAGAACACCGCCCTGGAGATCCTGGAACAGATCCGTGGACCCATCGACGGCTTCTGCTCCGGCGTAGGCACCGGCGGGACCATTACAGGCATCGGCAGGATCCTGCGGGAGCACAACCCCAACATTCGCATCTGGGCCTGCGAGCCGGAAGACGCGGCCATCCTCTCCGGCGGCAACATCGGCACCCACCTGCAGATGGGCATCGGCGACGGTGTCATCCCGGACATCCTGGACCAGCGGATCTATCAGAACGTCTGCCTGGTCAGCGACGAAGAAGCCATGGAGACCACCAAGCGCCTGACCAGAGAAGAAGGCATCCTCTGCGGCATCTCCAGCGGCACCAACGTCTGCGTGGCCATGAAGATGGCCAGGGAACTGGGCAAGGGCAAGCGGGTGGTCACCATCCTGCCCGACACCGGGGAACGCTACTTCTCCACGCCCCTGTTCAATCACAGCGTGGAATAGCTTGTCTTTTCCGACCGCAGCTCTGGCTGCCATGTCGTAACGAAAGCATCAAAAGACCGCCGGGCTGGCGTCAGGTTTGCCAGCTGCGGCGGTTTTTCAGTGCGTATTGGTGCCTAGACCAGCAGCAGTCCGATCCGGTCGCGGGTCCGCTGTTCGCCCAGGATCTGTTGGATCTCCCAGACGTCCGGGGACTGGGTCCGTCCCATGACGGCCAGCCGGATGACGGTGGAAACGTGGCCAACGTGGCCCTTGTATTCCTCTGGGTGCTTCTTGTAGTCCTTGGGCTTGGCTGCATATCCCAGGTCCACGGCGATCTGGCGGATCTTGTCGAACCACTGGCTCTGGTCATCGCTGTGATCGTAGGACTCCAGGTAGCGCTTCAGGATCTCCTGGGCGTCTTCATCGCTGACTTCTTCCGGAATGGACTCCTCGATGCGGAAGTGGTCATCGAAGAAGTAGCTGATAAATTCAAAGATCTGCCGGGCGTAGATCAGGTCCTTCCGGGGTTTCTTGCCGTCCCGGCCCAGATCCAGGATCCTGGTCAGGTATTCCTTATCCTCAAACAGTGGGGCCAGTTCCGGACGGAACTCCTTGGCCCAGTCTGCCATGAACTGCGCCAGGTCTGCTGCCGGGATCCGAAGGAGTACGTCCTTGGAGACGTCGTTGAGCTTGTTCAGGTCGAACAGAGCACCCGCGCTGCTCATCTTCTCTGTGGTGAAGAGGAAGTCATCCGCGTCCGCTTCCGGATTGTCCATCCGCCACTCTTCGAAGTTGGAGTTGAGGATGGTCAGCAGGTATTCCTTGACCGCCAGAGGATGGTAGCCTTCCTTGCGGTAGTAGTCCAGGGAGAGCTCGGGGTCCTTACGCTTGCTGAGCTTGCGCTTGCCGCCGGTCTCTTCGTCGATCTTCATCAGGACCGCCGTATGGCAGTAGGTGGGCAGGGGGAAGCCGCACTTGTCAAAGAGCTCCACGTGGATGGGCAGGGACATGAGCCATTCCTCGCCCCGGACCACATGGGTGGTCCGCATCAGATGATCGTCGATGACGTGAGCGAAGTGATAGGTGGGGATACCGGTGGCCTTCAGGATGATCACGTCCTGATCGTTGGCCGGCATGGCCACCTCGCCGCGGATGGCATCGTTCACATGGATATACATAGTTCCGTCGTGGTTGACGCATTTGGCGCCGCTTCTGGTGAAGCACTCACTGCCGCTTTCGGCGCAGCAATGGGCAGGATCCACCTGGTTGCCCTTGGACTTGATCCGGACAACGTAGGGTTTGCCCGCGGCGATGTTGGCTTCGATCTCTTCAAAGGTCAGGTTCCGGCTCTTCTCGGCGTACTTGCCGTAGATGCCGGTGGTCTCTTTGTTGGCTTCCTGCTCGGCGCGGATCTGTGCCAGTTCATCCTCTGTGAGGAAGCAGGGATAGGCCAGGCCCTTACGGACCAGGTCTTTGACAAAAGTCTGGTAGATCTCGCCCCGCCGGCTCTGGTAGTAGGGTCCGTAGACGCCGGTGCCGATGCCGGTCCGGCTGCCGTCTGTCACGGACGGGGCGTCCGCGTCCGGACCCGCGCCCTCATCAAACTGCACGCCGAAGAACTGCAGGGCCGAGGTGATGGTGTCCACAGCACCTTCCACATAGCGCTTGTCGTCCGTATCCTCGATCCTGAGGTAGAATGTACCGCCGGACTGGTGGGCCAGCCGCTCATCCACGAAAGCGCCGTACAGGTTGCCCAGATGGATGAAACCGGTGGGGCTGGGGCCCAGACGGGTCACCCGCGCGCCTTCCGGCAGCTCCCGGGCAGGGTACAGCTTTTCGATGTCTTCCGGTGTTTTGTCAATGTGCGGAAACAGCAGGTCCGCCAGTTTTTCATAATTCATGTTTGTATCTCCGTTTTATTTCTTGTGTTCAGTTCCCATGCCGTTTCGGGCTACATGCTCTCCTTCAGGATGGCGATGACTTCATCTCTGGTCAGCTTCCGGTAGCCGCCGCCCAGCAGGAAGGTGCCGTCGGCGATATCGTCAAACATTTCTTCTGTGACACCCAGGTCGGTCAGGTTCATGACCACGCCGATCTCCTTCATCCAGTCTTCCAGTGCGGCCAGGCCAGCCTTTGCGATTTCCTCATCGGACTTGCCTGCCGGATCCACATCCCAGACGTTGACCGCGAACCGGCGGAACTTGGCCAGACCGTCCTTCATGATGGCCCGATAATAGGGCAGGGAAACCGCTGCCAGGGTCATGCCGTGGGTGGCGTTGGTCACCGCGCCGACGGCCTGTCCGATCATGTGTACTTCCCAGTCTGTGGTCTTGCCCCGGGACAGCAGGGTGTTCAGGGCCCAGGTGGCGGTCCACATGA
>CAMOGZ010000195.1 GCA_946614405.1 uncultured Eubacterium sp.
GCGGATCTCAGCCAGCGCCTTCTCCGGCTCCGGCATCACGTGCAGAGCATTGGAGATGATCACCACATCGAAGGAATGGTCCTCATAAGGAAGCTCCGTGGCATCGGCTACTTCGAATCGCAGATTATCCTGAGGCGGAAGCATCTGAGCCTGGCGGATCATGCCGTCGGAAAAATCCGTTGCGATCATTTCCTTTGCGGCGTAGGCCACATGGCTTGCCAGAAGTCCCGGTCCCGTAGCGATCTCCAGCACCCGCTTCCCCTCGATCATGAGAGGAATACGGTCGTACATATACTCATACATTTTGCGGTCTGACCGCATAAACCGTTCGTAGATCGGCGCATAGCGGTCCCATGTCTTTTTCTTCATCAGTATCCTCATTTCTGTCCGAAAGTTCTTCGATACGGGTTCAGTATATCATCTTTTTTTCCTGGTTTCCATTACTTATTTGAATTGCACCAAAGTGTAATTTTCTTGACATTGACGGAGTTTTCGTCTAAGGTATATGAGGGGGTATTATATTTTGCGTATGAAGAAAACTTTGAATTATAACTTAAAAGATAAATTTACGACATTACTTCCGCTTTTCCTGTTCATGGGTCTGTACCTTTTCTGGTTCCAGGCACTGGAACAGATGAGCGGTGTCCGTTATCACGTGATCTATACACCGATGGACGGCATGATCCCGTTCTGCGAATACTTCATTATTCCGTACTTCGCATGGTTCCTGTTCATTCCAGCTGCGGTATTATACCTTCTGTTTGAGGATGAACATGCCTACCACAAGTTGTCCGGGATCCTGATGTTCGGGATGCTGTTCTTCCTGATCAGCTCCACCATCTATCCGTCGATCCTGTATCTGCGTCCGGTGGAGATGCCTGCAGATAACATCTTCTGCGATATGGTCCGGGTCCTGTATCAGAACGATACGCCCACCAATGTCACGCCCAGCATTCACGTGTTCAATACTCTGGCCGCCACGGTGGCGCTGAATACCAGCAGCACCAGACTGGCGAAGAGTTCGGTCTTCCGGACCTGCACCAGCATCCTGGCCGTTGCCATCGTACTGTCCACACTGTTCCTGCGTCAGCATTCTATCCTGGATGTAGTCGCTGCCGTTGTACTCCTCCTTGTCGTTCAGGCTGCAGCCGAGTACATCTACAGTAACGTGACCGTACGTCAGAGGGAGTCCGAAACAAGTACTGCTAAAGAATGGAGCTTATAATGAAATTACTGAGTGTCGCCGTTCCTTGCTACAACTCCGAGAGTTATATGAATAAGTGCATCGACTCCCTGCTGAAGGGAGGCGAGAAGGTAGAGATCATTATCGTCAACGATGGGTCCTCTGACGGGACCGCCGCCATCGCAGATGATTACGCCGCCCGCTATCCGGACATCATCCGGGTCATCCATAAGGAAAACGGCGGACATGGTTCCGGCGTCAATGCCGGGATCCGCAATGCCACCGGTGTTTTCTTCAAGGTGGTGGACAGCGATGACTGGGTGGATGAGGAGAGCTATCTCCGCATCCTGTCCTTCCTGAACCGCATTGTTACCGAAGATCTGGAACTGGACCTTCTCCTTTCCAACTACGTATATGAGAAAGTGGGCGCCCGCCACAAGAAGGTCATGAAACCGGTGGGATTCCCCAGGAACCGTTTCTTTGGCTGGGAAGATGTAGGACATCTGCGCAGAGGTCATTACATTCTGATGCACTCTGCCATCTACCGCACCCAGGTATTGCGGGACAGCGGCATGGTCCTTCCGGAGCATACGTTCTATGTGGATAACATCTACGTATTCCAGCCCATGCCCTATGTCAAGACCATGTACTATCTGGACGTGAACTTCTACCGCTACTTCATCGGCAGATCCGATCAGTCCGTCAACGAGCAGGTCATGGTCAAGCGCCAGGATCAGCAGCTGAAGGTAAACCGCCTGATGGTGGACGTTTTCGCTAAGGAGAATGTACAGCAGCCCCAGTGCTACAAGTACATGCGCAGCTATCTGGAGATGATCACCACCATCTCCTCCGTGATCCTCCTTCTGGACGGATCCGACGAGGCCAAGGAAAAAACAAAGGGCCTGTGGTCCTATATCAAGGAACACGACCCTCGTCTTTACAAGTTCTTCCGAAGGAGTCCTCTGCTGAACGCCGTACGCCTTCCCGGCCGCGGCGGACGTCAGATTTCCCTGCTGGGATATCACATCGCCCAGAAGATTTTCGGATTCAATTGATCACCAGTCATCCCAGTTCCCGCTCGGCACAGGCCAGAGCAGAGGCGATGACCACATCCATATCATAATATTTGTATTCACCGAGCCGGCCGCCAAAGACCACATTGGATTCTTTGTCTGCCAGCTCTTTATATTTGGCATAAAGTGCCCCGTTCTTCTCATCGTTGACGGGATAATATGGCTCATCTCCCGGTTTCCATTCTGCGCTGTACTCCCGGCTGATCACTGTCTTCGGCTGCGGATTTCCCTCATCATCCAGTCCGAACTCGAACCATTTATGCTCGATGATACGGGTCCAGGGAGTCTCTGCATCTGTATAGTTTACGGCAGCATTGCCCTGGAAGCTCTCCTGGTCCAGTACTTCTGTATCGAACCGTACGGAGCGGTATTCCAGAGTCCCCAGACAATAATCGAAGTAGGCGTCGATGGCTCCGGTGTAGATCACCTTATCCGCAAGGGCGTCCAGCTGGGCTTTGTTCTCCAGGTAGTCCACCCCGAGACGGATGTCCGCCCCCTCCAGCATGTTCTCTACCATGCGGGTGTAGCCCCCCTTCGGGATCCCCTGATACAAAGCATTGAAGTAGTTGTTATCGTAGGTGTAGCGCACCGGCAGCCGGCGGATGATGAAAGCCGGAAGCTCCCTGCAGGGCCGGCCCCACTGCTTCTCGGTATAGCCCTTCACCAGTTTTTCGTAGATGTCGGTGCCCACCAGGCTGATGGCCTGCTCCTCCAGGTTGGCAGGCTCCTTGATCCCGGCTTCCTGCCGCTGGCGGGAGATGACCTCCTCTGCCTCCTGGGGCGTCACCACACCCCACATCTTATTGAAGGTGTACATATTGAAAGGCAGGGAG
>CAMOGZ010000196.1 GCA_946614405.1 uncultured Eubacterium sp.
TCCGTTAGCCAGTATGTTTCTGGGATCGTTTTCCTTCAGCATCAGCCAGTACTGCTCCGCCTGTCCTGCGGCTCCATCGATCCGCCGGGACAGTCCGTCCTTCATGCCCCGGAGAAGATTTTCCGTCAGAAGGCTCTGATACATGACATGGTTGGACAGCTGCAGCGCCATCTGTTTCTTCAGATCCTCGATGGTCGTCATCAGCTCCGCTGTATCCGGTACGGCGATCTGCGCCGCCGCGGTGGGCGTCTCTGCTCTCACATCTGCTACCAGATCTGCGATGGTGATGTCGATCTCATGGCCTACGGCGGAGATCACGGGGATCCGGGATCCATAGATGCTCCGGGCCACACATTCCTCGTTGAAAGCCCACAGGTCCTCAGCGGAACCGCCTCCCCGTCCCACGATCAGGACATCGATGTCTGGGTATTTCTCATTGACTGCGTCAATGGTCCGGGCGATCTGCATGCCCGCGCCTTCCCCCTGCACTGCAGTGGGGAACAAAGTCACATCGGTCACATCATTCCGGCTCCGGAGGATCTTCAGAATATCCCGGATCGCAGCTCCGGTGCTTGCGGTGATCACACCCACGTGACGCGGAAAGAACGGAAGCGGTTTCTTGTGTGACGGGTCAAAAAGGCCCTCTGCGGAAAGCCGCTGTTTCATCTGCTCGAAAGCCACTGCCAGGGCCCCTTCTCCGGCGATCTCCAGATTGCGGATATAGAGGGAATAGCTGCCGCCCTTCTTGTAGATGCTGACGCCTCCCGTCAGGATCAGTTCCATTCCGTCAGTAATAAGGAGCTTCAGCGTTCTGGCGTAGTCTCTGGGAAGGAAGCAGTTCAGTTTGCTGCCCTCATCCACGATAGAGAAATAGACGTGTCCGCTGGAGTGATATTTGACTCCGGATGCTTCTCCTCTTACTGTAACATTAGAGAGAAGCGGGTCCGTCCCCACCACCCGGGAAAGATATTCCGTTAGCTGTGATACCGTGACCGGTTTCAAGGCCATACTGTTTGCCTCCCAGAAGCGCGATCCCTACAGCGTTGTCGGATGACAGCGCCGGATCGCCGAAATAAATATCATATGAACGTGTCAGATGTTCCCGTACGAAACGACTGGAGGAGACTCCTCCGGCATACAGAAACGATCCGACATTATATTGCTTTGCGATCTGCTTCGTCATGGTCCCGATGGAACGGGTGATCTCCTGGAAGATCCCCCGGATCAGCTCTGCCTCGCCCACGCTGCCGATGAGACGCTGGCAGGCGGTCTCGATGCCGGACAGATTGATCCATCCATCCTTAACCTTGATCTGTGGGATCCGGATGTGAGATTCTTCTGCGGACATGGCGATCTCATCCATTTCCTGGCCGGAGGGAAATCCCATCCCAAGGGCGACACCGATCCGGTCCAGTACCTGTCCGTAAGAGATGTCCCGGCTGCCGCCGACGATGGTATAGGTCGGATGCTCGCCAGTCTCATCCACCAGGATGGCTTCCGTGGTTCCTCCGGAAAAATGAAAAGTCACAAACCTCTTCTCCTGTTCCAGGGGCGTTCCGAAGCGGACGGCCTCGATGTGCCCCTCCTGATGGGAAAAGGTATACAGGGGAATTCCCATCCCCGCTGCCATGACCTTCGCAGACAGATATCCCGCCTGGAAAACAGGCATATAGGATCCCTCCACGGGCCTTGGACGGGTGGACACTCCGATGGCACGGATATTCTCCCGAACACCCTCCGGCAGATCCCGGATCAGCGCATCGGTGCGTTCCGGCAGACGGACCACATGCTGAAACAGCGCATCAGACTGACGAAGACCTCTCTCTCCCAGCTTCACCTCCAGAAACTCCTGGATACTGGCAAGGATCTCGCCCTTATCACTGACACAGGCGATGGATGTTTTATAATTACTTGTATCAAATCCCAGAAAATAATTACTCATTGGTCTTTTCCCGGTGAATATTTCCCAGGATCGCATTGACGAAGGACGGGGACTGGTCTGTGCCGTACTTCTTGGCCAGCTCCACCGCTTCATTGATGGTCACTGCATCGGGAATGTCATCCATGTAGAGGATCTCCCCGGCGGAAAGGCGCAGAATGGAAATATCCGTCTTCGGCATACGGTCGATTTTCCATTTGACGCTGTAGCGGCTGATGGCCTGGTCGATCTCGGCTTTGTGCTCGCAAATAGCGCGTACCAGGGCGTCACAGTACTCTCTCTGCCCTGCCGGATCTTCCTCGCCAATATAGTGATCCAGAGATCCCTCCGCGAAATCGTCGGCCATATCCATCTGATACAGAACCTTCATCATCAATTCTCTGGCTTGTTTACGAGTCATATTCTTTCCTCCTTTGGGTCCACTCCCTGAACGTGGATGTCTATACTTTTGATGGGGATGCTGATCTGCTCCGTCAGGACCTGTTTCACATGATTCTGAATATCCCAGGCCAGCTGCGGAATATTGGTCTTGTAGCAGACATTCACGTAGAGGTCCACTTCAAGTTCATCGTCTTCCTCCGCGATCCGGACCCCCTTCACAGGGGATGTGATCCCGGGTATCGTCTTCAGGGTATCGGACAGGGTCTCACCCATGGCGCTGACCCCTTCCACCTTCTGAACTTCCGCAGAGACAAGCTCCAGAAGCTCGCGGGTCACTTTGTCATTGTTGTTACCTGATCGATTCATCGTTCTTCTCCGGAGGAATTCTCCTCATCCTTCTTATTCTCGTCTTTATGTTCTTCCCGGTCAATGAACAGCTTGACCTTCTCGATCCTTCGTTCTTTCACGGACAGAATGGTGAATACGTAATGATCCACCTCGATCTGCCGGTTCACATAACCATCCCGGGGGATCTCTCCAATCAGATCGATGAGATAGCCGCCGATGGTCTCACTGGTCTCGGATTCCAGATCGGTGCCCAGCTCCTCATTCAGATCATCCAGGTCCACGTTTCCGTCGATGAGATAATTGTCGTCATCGATGCGTTCGATGATCTCGTCTTCCTCATCGTACTCGTCGTCGATGTCTCCCACGATCTCTTCGATGATGTCCTCCAGGGTCACGATGCCGCTAAATCC
>CAMOGZ010000197.1 GCA_946614405.1 uncultured Eubacterium sp.
GTTTCTCGTCTATTCCACGGTCACGCTCTTGGCCAGGTTCCGCGGCTTGTCCACGTCCAGGCCCTTGGAAACACTCAGGTAGTAGCCCAGAAGCTGCAGCGGCACCACCGCAAGCGATGGCGTGAAGTACTGTTCTGTCTTTGGTATGTAGACGGTGAAATCCGCCGTCTCTTCCACATTATAATTACCGTAATTCGTAAGACCCATGAGATAGGCGCCCCTGCTCTGGCATTCCACCATGTTGGACACCGTCTTCTCAAAGAGGTCGTTCTGGGTCAGCACGCCGATCACCAGCGTGCCGTCCTCAATGAGGCTGATGGTGCCGTGCTTCAGCTCGCCGGCAGCATAGGCCTCACTGTGAATATATGAGATCTCCTTCATCTTCAGGCTGCCTTCCATGCTGATGGCAAAGTCCAGGCCGCGGCCGATGAAGAAGACATTGCTGTCATTCACCAGTTTGGATGCGAACCACTGGATCCGCTCCTTCTCTTCCAGGATCCGTTCGATCTTCTCCGGAAGCTCTTCCAGTGCCTTGATCATCTCCTGCAGGCGCTGTTCCGTCACAGTCCCTCTGGCCTGCCCCATCTTCATGGCGATCAGGTAGGTCGCCACAAGCTGGGCCGAATACGCCTTTGTGGTAGCGACGGAGATCTCAGGTCCTGCCAGGGTGTAGAAGACTTTGTCCGCCTCTCTGGCGATGCTGCTGCCCACCACGTTGACGATGGCCAGTGTCGCAAGCCCCGCATCCTTCGCCGCCCGAAGCGCCGCCAGGGAATCCGCCGTCTCACCGGACTGGCTGATGACGATGACCAAAGCCTTGGGATCCAGCCGCATGTGGCGGTACCGGAACTCCGAGGCAAGCTCCACCCGCACCGGGATCTGAGTCATATCCTCCAGCACGTACTGGGCCACCAGGCCCACATGATAGGCCGAGCCGCAGGCCGCGATGTAGATCTGGGAATAGCCGCAGATCTCCTCATCGGTGAGACCCACTGCGGAGAAATCCAGGGCCCCGTCCTGCACCACGGAATTCACCGTGTCGCGGACAGCCTTGGGCTGCTCGTAGATCTCCTTCATCATGAAATGCTCGAACCCGCCCTTCTCGGCAGCCTCAGCATCCCACTTGATCTCCGTGGGCTCCTTCTCTACCACGTCGCCGTTCAGGTCGTAGAACACGGCCTGGCCCGGGGTCAGACGCCCCATCTCCAGGTTGCCGATGTAGTAGACGTTTCTGGTGTAATTCAGGATCGCCGGCACATCCGATGCCACGAAGGTCTCCCCCTCCGTGACGCCGATGATCATGGGGCTGTCCTTGCGGGCCACATAGATCTCGCCGGGATAATCCTGGAACATCAAAGCCAAAGCATAGGATCCCCGCACACGCACCATGGTCTTGGCGATGGCGTCGATGGGACCCACCTGGTATTTCTTATAATAGTAATCCACCAGCTTGATGACCACTTCCGTGTCCGTCTCGCTGTAGAAGCTGTATCCATTGCGCTCCAGCTTCTCGTGGAGCTCCTGGTAGTTCTCGATGATGCCGTTATGCACGCCCGTTACGCCGGACTCTACGGTACCGGAGCCGGATCCCGAGCAGTTCCCGCTGACGTGAGGATGTGCGTTCACCTTGCTGGGCGCGCCGTGGGTGGCCCAACGGGTATGCCCGATACCGCAGGTCCCTGCGATTGCTCTCCCCTCGTCGGTCATCTCTGCCAGATTGATCAATTTGCCGGTGGCCTTCACCACCTCTGCCGGGCGCTCTCCGTCCCGAACAGCAAGTCCTGCTGAATCATAGCCGCGATACTCCAGTTTTTCCAGTCCTTTCAGCAGGACCGGGGCGGCTTGCTGCCCCCCCGTATATCCTACGATTCCACACATATTATTATTTCTCCCATGAGAACTTGTAGTTCAGGTTCTTCTTGTCACGGACTTCCATCAGATCTGCCATCTGAGAAGCATTCAGTGGAACTCCCTTGTCTTTTCTGTCGAGCCATGCCAGGTATTCCTTTTCACCGGCGGTGTAGATGCGCTCCTGACCCGGTGCCTTCTTGGATGCTCTCAGCTCGCGGCAGATGTCTCCTGCCACCTTCTTGAAGGTGTCCAGACCCATGAATGCTTCCGGATCCACCAGCCAGAAGAAGTGTCCCAGGTGATACATCTGAGGCTTGCCTTCCGGGCTCACTCCGGTGAGGGCCTTCATGTACTGGCCTCCTGCCAGGGCTGCAGACAGGATCTCGATGACAGCAGCGTAGCCATAGCCTTTGTATCCGGCCATCTCATCGCCGACTCCGCCGAGAGGCGCCAGTGCGGCCTTGCCGTCTACCAGGGCCTGCAGGATCGCGTCACTGTCGGTCATGGTGCCGCCGTCCTCGGTGACCACCATGCCTGCCGGGGTGTCCATGCCCTGTCTTGCATAGTACTCGATCTTACCGCGCTGTACCACGGAGGTCGCGCAGTCGATGCAGAAGGGGAACTCCTCGTCCGTCGGCAGTGCAAAGCACAAAGGATTGGTTCCCATCATATTCTCAACGCCGAACGTGGGCGCAATGGACGGTCTCGCGTTGGTTCCGGATACGCCGATCAGGCCGTTCTTGCTGGCCATGGTGGTCCAGTATCCAGCGATACCATAATGCGTGGAGTTACGGATCGCGCCGCCGGCCATTCCGTACTTCTTGCACTTCTCGATCAGCTTCTCCATCATGCGGTAGCTTGCTACCATGCCCATGCCGTCATGTGCGTCATAGACCAGTGTGGTGGGAGTCTCTTTCAGGACCTCGATCTCCGTGGTGGGCAGCAGTGTCCCCCGCTCAAAACGATCCAGGTAGATCGGCTTGAAACGGTTGCAGCCATGGCTGTTGATGCCGCGTTTGTCCGCTTCCACCAGCACGTCCGCGCAGATCTCAGCTTCCTCTCTTGGCACTCCATAAGCCACAAAGGCATCCACCATGAAGTTCGTGATCTCTTCCCATCCCATGTATACGGTGTTCTCCATTATTCTTACCTCCTAGCAATATATCGTTATTTTACATTATATGCGT
>CAMOGZ010000198.1 GCA_946614405.1 uncultured Eubacterium sp.
AGACCTGTATAACCAGATCGTGACCTTTGGCGACGGGAAGAATTACTACGTCTACATCAACGTTAACCGGGAGAAGCAGTGGTACGCCATCATGAACGTCATGAAGGTGCTGTTGGCGGCCATCGTGTTCCTGCTGGTGGTACTGATGTATAACAGTTCCATGCTGCGGCGTGTTATCCGGCTCTCAGAGGAAGTGGGAGAGATCAGTCTCGGGGATCTTCAGCGGGAGATCCATCCCGGCGCAGACGACGAGATCGGGAAACTGGCCCACAGCGTGGATGACATGAGGGACTCACTGCTTGAGACCATGGACAAGGAAAAGGCGGCCTGGGATGCCAATGCCCAGCTGATCACCGCCATGTCCCATGACATCCGAACGCCCCTGACGTCCCTGATCGGATACCTGGATATCATCGACGGCAAGAAGTTCGAGACCGAGGAGGAGCTGCAGAAGTACATTTCCTCCTGCCGGGACAAAGCATTCCAACTGAAGGATCTGTCGGACCAGCTGTTCCGGTATTTCCTGGTCTTCGGCAACCCGGGGCAGGAACGGCCCCTGGAGGAGATGGATGCGGGGATCCTGTTCCAGCAGATCCTGGTGGAGCACGCCGGAGAGGCCACCAGCTACGGCAAGGGTGTCCAGCTGGATTACACCATCCCGGAGGGTTCTATGATCCGGGTGGATCTATCCGCCGTACAAAGGCTATTTGACAATCTCTTTTCCAATATTATGAAGTATGCGGACAGCAGATGGCCGGTGGAGATCCGGGCGTACCGGGAGGGGAACCGGGTGATGCTGACCTTGTCCAATCATATCTGGGAAGAGGCACAGAAAGTGGAAAGTACGCAGATCGGGGTGAAGACCTGCAAACGGATCTGCGAGGAACTGCATGGAACGTTCCATGCAATAGAAGAAGGGAATATTTATACGACGGAGGTGGGCTTCCCCGTCGTTGCAGAAGACTTTGTCAAGGAGGGGTAAATCAATGAACAAAGCAGATATTCCAAGAATCAGCGGTAACTTAAGAAAGAAATCCATCCAGATGCCGGAGAGTGTCTGGAAAGCCAAGGGAATGGTGGTCCTGGGACGCCGGATCAAATCCTGCATCTTCACCACCGACATCGCCATCATCCGAAACTGCAACGCCGACGCAGTGCTGGCGGTCTACCCGTTCACACCACAGCAGATCATCAATAATACCATCATCGACTGCTCATCGATCCCGGTATTCTGTGGAGTGGGCGGCGGGACCACCCAGGGGCTGCGCACGGCGCTGATCGCCAAGGATGCTGAGGCAGACGGAGCCTACGGAGTAGTGGTGAATTCCCCCATGAGCAATGAGAATATTTCCATGATCAAACGAGTGGTGGATATCCCTGTCATCGTCACAGTGGTCAGCGAGAGCACGGACATTCAGGCCCGGCTGGATGCCGGAGCGACGATCTTGAATGTTTCTGCCGCAGCCCGCACGCCGGAGCTGGTGCGCCACATCAGGAAAGACTTCCCCAACGTGCCCATCATCGCCACCGGCGGACCCACCAACGAGACCATCCTGGAGACCATCGCCGCTGGCGCCAACACCATCAGCTTCACACCGCCTTCCATCGCGGACGTATTCAGCAACATGATGATAGAATACCGCAAGATGGCCGAACAGGTGGACACACCAGAAGAAAAAGATGAAATCATGAGCGACCTGCTGGAGCTGCTGTAAAGCAGCTCCTTTTGGGCGGGGCGGCTGCGGGCGCGGCTGGCGCTGCGGCGCCCGCTACCTGGTCACAACCAGTCAAGTCGATCGTTTTACTGGAAACGCCTCTAACATCCCAGTTTCCCGTAAACGACTTTTGTTTTTTTATGGGAAACAGAGATTATTACAGCATTTCCAGTAAGGACAGTGGTTATTCCTTCCTTCATTTTATGGGAAAAGCTTATAGATAAGCCGACTCCCATAAAGCATGGCGTATATTTTATGGGAGTTGGACGATATTTCAGCGTTTCCCATAAAACGAGTGCAGCTGCAGAGATTGAGAGAGCGATTTCTGGCAACTAAACTGCTATGGCACTAAACATCAGCGGCCTGCAGAGTGGAGGTAGCGGCCACTGCGTTTGCCTGAATATTTCGAGATTATCCCAGATCAAAAATAATTTAAAATATGTGTTGACAATCTTAAGAGAAAGTGTTAATATATCAACTGTGCTCGAGAGAAGGGCAGAACAGAATATGCACCATTAGCTCAGCTGGTAGAGCACCTGACTCTTAATCAGGGTGTCCAGGGTTCGAGCCCCTGATGGTGTACCAACGCAAACGAGATAGGCATCGCCTATCTCGTTTTGCGTTATCTACAATCATGCATCAGGGGCTCGAACCCGAAAGGGCGCGACCGTAAAGCGCGGCAGTCCAGTGAACTGCCGCGTAGGGAGCGGGGCAAGGCGACCGAAAGGGGAGCCGCAGCCCGGCAGATTGCGAAGCAATCTGCGTAAGCCCCTGATGGTGTACCAAAGAAAGACTATAGTTTTGACATAAGCTATAGTCTTTTTCTTTGCTTCAAACCCGTTGGAATCAACGGCATTCAGCGATTCATGTCTTTTTAGCTATTCATATTCCACACAGTCTTCCAGTATAATGTTTAACATCTCTCGAGGTGTCACAATAAAAGGCTTCTTAGGAAAATGCTTTATATTCCCGGTGACCAGAAATGCATCATCTTCTTTTCTCTGTTCCATGACTACTTCATAGAAGACACGATCCTTGGGATCCGGGAGGTCGATATCAATTTCTTCGGCATCTATAAAGAGTCCGACCTTTTCAATAGAAGAAATGATATCTGAAATGATATCATCACCCAAGCCGAATTTCGGTCTCTCCAAAACTGCTCTGTACTCTTCAACAATCTCTTTATTTAGTACCGGCACTATGATTCCCTCAAGTGAAAACTCAAGAATATCCCAGGAACAGACTGCCATTTGAGCATTGCTGAAACA
>CAMOGZ010000199.1 GCA_946614405.1 uncultured Eubacterium sp.
GCCTGCGCCGGAGGATCAGATCGCTGCGGAAGAGCCGATGGACGCGGCGGAAGGCAAAGACCTGAACGATGCCACGATCACGGTGGATTATCAGGTGGACTGGGATTACACCGGCAGCGCTATCGAGCCTGAAGTCACTGTGAAAGACGGCGATAAGACCCTGGTCAAGGACACAGACTATACGGTGGCTTATGACAAGAATATAGAAGTATCCACCGAAGGCGGGGAGGCTGAGATCGATATCACAGCTGTTGAAGGCAGTGGTTATACCGGCACCAGAAAGGTCAAGTTCATCATTTCAGAGCCTGAGACCATCAGCCTGGAAGATGCGGTGATCGAGGACATCGATGACCAGGTCTACGACGGCACCGCCAAGGAACCGGATGTGCAGATCACTTACGATGAAGAACCCCTGCAGGAAGGCGTTCACTATACGGTGGCTTATGAGAACAATGTGGAACTGACCACGAACCCCACCACAGGCGAGACCAAGATGGCCAAGGCCATCATCACCGCCATTGAAGGCAGCGGCTTCACAGGTACTGTGACCGAGGAATTCCGGATCGTGGATAAACTGCCGGATCTGGGCAAGATCAAGAATCTGGAGGCCATGTCCGGATTTGAATCCGTCACACTGACATGGGATCCTGTAGAAGGCGCGGACACTTACCTTGTTATGCGGACCGACCAGAAATGGGGCTCCAAGAAGCAGGGCGCCTACTGGCCCAGAGACCTGTACAGCCTGAAGTCCTACAAGAAAAAGTGGGACAAGATCTCAAAGCACCCCATGTGGGAAAACTGCAACAAGGGTACGGTCAAGATCTATAAGAAGTACACCTATAAGGTCTACGCGGCAAAATACGTGGACGGTGTGACTGAGCCCGGCCCGGGTCAGGTCAAGATCGGCAAACAGGTCTACCAGGTATCCAAGGCCAGGACCATCAAGCATAAATGCGTCAGCAAACTGCGGATCACCTGCAAAGTTACGGCCGGGACAACACTGTACGCTCGTGACGGATCCCACAAGAGTCTGACCATCCATTCCGGCGATAAGATCGTGACGGATGGATATGGCGCGGGCTGCTACTACTTCACCAAGAAGAATGCCCGTTTCCGGATGAACAACGCGCGTTGCTACGCCACAGACGCGGATTATCTGAGATCCAAGAATTCCGACTACACCAAGAAAGAAGCGGAATACTTCATCAATCACGAACGGCTGAAATATGCGCGGCCCAAATCCACATCAAAGAATTATTTCATCTGGGTCAGCACCTACACCCAGCATGTTTACGCATTCAAGAAGTCCGGCAACAAGTGGAAGTGCATCAGGCACTGGGATTGCTCTTCCGGTGACAAGAACACCCCGTCACCCAACGGCAACAAGGAGCTGTGGAAGAAGATCCGCTACCGTCACAGCACGGATTACTGGAACTGCTTCTCTACGCTGAACGCGCTCCACGGCATCAAGCCCGCCAGCGTGGCAGGATATGACTGGACCAGATATCTGGGCCAGATCAAGTCCGGCGGCTGCGTCCGCAACAGAGACGAAAACGCAGGATGGATCTATCACAATGTTCCCACGGGAACCAAGATCATGGTCTATTAATGGGACAGACTGCGTTGAACATCGAATAAGAAGCACAGGCATCACGGGATCCCGCGGGGAGCGGGATCCTGTGGTGCTATCGTTTTGTTATACAGGAGCACTGAATGTCAACCATCAGGACAATAATCAATGAACATATCGAGTGGCGCGGACAGATCCTGAAGCTGGCGAAATCGGACCTCTCGAAGACCTACAGCGGCGCGGCCCTGGGCTGGTCCTGGGCGCTGATCAAGCCCACCATGACCATCGCGGTCTTCTGGTTCGCCTTCACCTTCGGTCTCAGATTCAGCGGCAGCGTGGAAGGTTTTCCCTTCATTCTCTGGATGATCCCCGGCTTCATCGCCTGGTTCTATATGGGCGATATGCTGACCGGCGGGGCCAATGCCATCCGAAAATACCGCTTTCTGGTGACCAAGATGAAGTTCCCGGTCTCCACCATTCCTACCTTCGTCAATCTGTCGACGTTGGTGATCCACATCGGACTGCTGATCATCGTGATCGCGATCTTCATCGCAACAGGTCATTATCCGACCATTTACTGGATCCAGCTTCCCTTTTACATGCTGCTCATGACCATGGGATTCATCGTCTGGTCCCTGTTCGCCGCCATGCTGGGCGCCATGAGCCGGGACTTCCTGAATCTGGTGAAAGCCCTGAAGCAGCCGGTGTTCTGGATGTCCGGCATCCTCTGGGATGTGAACACCATCAAATATGAATGGATGCAGAAGATCCTGTATTTCAACCCGGTCACCTACATCTGCACCGGTTACCGGAACTGTTTCATCTACAAAACCTGGTTCTGGGAGGAACCCCTGCAGCTGGCTATTTTCATCGGAATGTTCATCTTCACATTCCTGCTGGCTGTCTGGAGCTACCGCAAGCTGATCCATGAGATTCCGGATGTACTGTAAAAGCTGGAGAGACCTATGAAGAAAGACATCGTTATCGATTTCAATCACGTTACAAAAAGATATAAGCTGTACAAGAACGACAAGCAGCGGCTCTTCGGCGTCTTCTCCAAGCATGTCCCTTATCAGGAGATGCAGGCAGTCAGCGACGTCACCTTCCAGGTGGAACGGGGCGAGACGGTGGCATTCTTCGGCCGCAACGGGGCCGGCAAGTCCACCATCCTGAAGATGATCACCGGAGTTTCCTATCCCAATTCCGGCGAGATCACTGTCAACGGCCGGGTCAGCGCATTGCTGGAACTGACCTCCGGGTTTGACCCGGAGATGACAGGCCGTGAGAACATCCGCCTGAAAGGGCAGCTCAGCGGACTGAAGGACGAAGAGATCGAAGAACTGGAACCGGAGATCGTGGACTTCGCCGATATCGGCGAGTACATCGACCAGCCGGTGCGGACCTATTCCT
>CAMOGZ010000200.1 GCA_946614405.1 uncultured Eubacterium sp.
CACTGCGGATCCCATCATTCCCACGATCTGGGCGCCTGTGGTAAACAGGCCCACGCCGATGACGGTTCCCACCGTAATAGTGACCGCCTCTCTCATCCCGAAGGACCTCTTCAGAGTCAGTCCATTATCATTATTCATTATTCCCCTCTCCTTTCTAAATCATACCTCTCTGTCAGTTACATGCGTTTCTCAGCCGCCAGAGCGTGGCCCATCAGGCCCTCTCCTTTGGCCATCCGGTTCACCAGCGGAGCGATCTCCCGGGATGCTTCCGGGGTCATCCACTGAGAAGTGCACACCTTCAGGAAGGTGCCTGCCCAGACGCCGCCGGTGTAGCGGGCTGCCCGCACGGTGGGCAGTGTGTGGTTGGTCCCCGATGCGTAGTCGCCGAATACTTCCGCGGTGTTTCCGCCCAGGAACAGTGATCCGTAGTTTACCAGATCCTCCAGGATCAAAGAAGGATCCGCGATATTGACCTCCAGGTGTTCCGGGGCCAGGTCATTTGCGATGGCCACTGCTTCCTTCAGGTCGTCCAGCACTAATATTTCTCCATAATCATCCCAGGACCGGCGGGCGATGCCTGCGGTCTCCAGGGTCTCAAGCTCTTTCTCTACCGCCTCGATGGTGGCGTATGCCAGCTCCTCGCTGGTGGTCAGCAGGAATCCTTTGGCGTTGGGGTCGTGCTCGCACTGTGCCAGCAGGTCCGCTGCCAGAACCTCCGGGGAAGCGCTCTCATCGGCGATCACCAGCACCTCGCTGGGTCCTGCGATGAAGTCGATCCCGATCTGTCCGTAGCACTGGCGCTTAGCCTCGGCCACGAACTGGTTGCCCGGTCCCACGATCATATCCACCGGCTTGATCTCCTCGGTTCCGTAGGAGAAGGCCGCGATGGCCTGGGCTCCGCCCACGGTGTAGATCTCATCGGCTCCGGCAAGATCCATAGCCACCAAAGTCTTATAGTGGATGCTGGTGGTGCCGTGGACCACGGGGGCCGTAGCGCACACTCTCTTGACGCCGGCGACCTTGGCCGGGGTGATGAGCATCAGCGCCGTGGAGAACAAAGGATAGCTGCCTCCGGGCACGTAGCAGCAGGCGGATGTCACCGGAATGATGCGGTGTCCCAGGTGGATCCCCGGTCTCGGACAAAAGTCCTCGATGGGAGCCAGTGCATCCTTCTGCGCTCTGGCAAAGGCCTCAATGTTGGCCTTGGCTTCCTTCAGGTCGTTGATCTCCTGCTCGGTCATCTTGGCATAAGCCGCCTCGATCTCCTCCCGGCTCACCCGGAAGGATTCTCTGTCGGACTCATCGAACTTGCGGCTGTACTCGTGGAGCGCCGCGTCTCCGTTCTCACAAACATTGTCGATGATGTCCGATACGATCTGCCGCAGACGGCGGTTGTCTTCTGCAGTTCTTTCTTTTGCTTTCTTGATATATTTCATAGTGTATTTACCTCTCTGCCACGTTAAAGTATTATCCTGTTACTATGCTACACCATGGCGGGGACTCCATGTCAAGAGTCGAATCAAGGAAATTATGGGAAAACCTTGAGTATACTCCATGTTTCTGCTATGATGAGTTCAGGAGGTATGAGACATGAAGATCGGAGAAGCCGCCCGGCGTTACGGGATTTCCAAGGACAATCTCTATTATTACATCAATTACGGCCTGCTGGTGCCGCCCCGGGCGGGCAGCCAGTATGACTTTGATGCGGACACCCTCGCGGACCTGGAGATGATCCAGGCCCTGAAGGAGATGGACTACTCCCTGAAGGAGATCCACCGCATCCTGTCGCTGCACCGCATCTCCGGCGTGGACAACCCCCAGGATCGGGAGGAGCTGCTGTCCATGTACCGGGGCAAGCGGGCGGAGTGCGTGGAGAAGATCCGGCACTACGAGGGAGTGCTGCGGGATCTGGATGCACGCATCGAGGCTTTGTCCCGGGAACAAAGCCAACCTCCCCGGCGCACCGGTCTGCCCCTCTCTATGCTGGGCCTGCTGTGCTGTCCCCGCTGCGGCAAACCCCTGCAGATCAGCGATGTGCAGATGGACATGAACTATATCTATGAGGGGAGATTCACCTGCGAGTGCGGCTACGAGGCCCGGGTGGATGACGGCATCCTCATCACCCCCAACGGATACAACGGGGAGCAGGACATCCCCGACGTGGAGCGGAAGGTCTACAAAGACCTGCCGGACTCCCTGATCTCCCTGTTTCAGCGCGCCTATAACTTCATGAAGGAGGACCTGGCCCGGATCGATCTCTCCGGCAAGGTTGTGATGGAGACCTACGTCAACGCCTGGTTCTTCCTCCACAATCATCATCAGTACATGAGCCCCGAGGGTTTCTACATCGTGGTGGATAAATTTCCCGAGACCCTGCGCATGTTCAAAGACCTCCTGGAGCGGGAGGGCTGCGACCTGCCCATTCTCTACCTGGCGGACAGTTCCAAGAACTACCCCCTGCGGAAGGGCTGCGTGGACCTGAACCTGGATTTCTTCGCCATCAACGAGCACCAGTTCTATGCCGATGACTTCCTGATGCACCACCTGTCCCCTTACCTGGCGCCCGGCGCCCGGTGCATCGGCACCTACTTCTGGTTCGACGGCGGCCGTGGGTCCATGAAGCAGCTGCTGGCAGAATACCCGGAGAGCTCCCCCCGGAACTTCTCCCTGCCCTTCTTCCTGGAGCAGATGAAGGACGCCGGCTTCACCATCCAGCGCCGGCAGGACTGCGGCTATACCACCTCCTCCGGAAACAACATCGGATTCAGCTTCCACTGCGAAGGAGAGAAAATGCACCTGGAGAGCTACCTGGCGAGGAAAGAGTGAAAATACCCCTTGTTTCCCATGCATAATTGGAGTATAATATGCATTGTTCGAGGTCTGTTAGCTCAGCTGGGAGAGCACCTGGGTCACAACCAGGTTGTCGTGAGTTCGAGCCTCGCACAGACCACCAT
>CAMOGZ010000201.1 GCA_946614405.1 uncultured Eubacterium sp.
GGGAGTGCTGCGGCAGCCGGATCCCTACCGGACCTTCAAACTCAACGAGTTCAAGCCGGTTTCCATCGGCGTCATCAAAGTGTTCCCGGGGATCCAGTTCAGCCTCTTTGAGTCCATCATGACGGAGGCGCTGCAGGGGATCGTGCTGGAGACCTTCGGCACGGGGAACATCCCGGACTATGGAAGCGACCTGCTGCCGATGATCCGGAGAGCCTTCGACAACGGTACCATCGTGGTGGTCTGTTCTCAGTGCGCCCAGGGGACGGTGCGGCTGGGGGCCTATGAGACCAGTTCTCAGCTGGCTGCGGCAGGAGCCGTCAGCGGATCCAACATGACCACAGAGGCAGCGGTGGCCAAGCTCTATTACCTTTTCAGCCTGGGACTGTCCCGGGATAAAATCAAGAAACTGATGGAGCAGGATCTGAGGGGAGAAATGACAGCGGAATAAGCACATAACAGGGGTCATGTATGTGGCCCTTTTATGATGCTCGGAAACGTTGATATTTCAACGATTCACCACGTTAAAGCGATTCCGAATGTATAATCGTATTTAAATTGTATTTTTACGTTTCTGATGGAATATTATGATATAGTCAAACGGAAGGATTGAACATTTCTAGGTGAAACACGAGGTGAAATGATGCAAAAAGGAAAGACACTCTGCACAGAGCCGGCATGGTGCAAGGGCTGCGGATATTGCGCGGAATTCTGCCCCAAGAAGGTTCTGGTAATCAGAGAAGAGAAAGTGGTCGTTGAAAACCCTGACGACTGTATCTGCTGCGGACTGTGTGAACAGCGCTGTCCGGATTATGCGATCTGGGTCGAGGAGGTTTAACGATGGCAAAGAAACAGAAAAGATTCCAGCTGCTTCAGGGAAATGAAGCATGTGTAGAGGGAGCTATTGCAGCAGGAATGCGGTTCTATGCCGGATATCCTATCACTCCTTCTACTGAAATAGCAGAGAGAAGTGCAGTTCGTCTGCCCCAGGTAGGCGGCAAGTTTATGCAGATGGAAGACGAGATCGCCGGTATCGCGGCGGCTCTGGGCGCATCCGTAGCCGGAAAGAAGGCTATGACCGCCACATCCGGTCCGGGATTCTCCCTGAAACAGGAGAACATCGGATATGCTACCATCGCAGAGATTCCTCTCGTTATCGTAGACGTTATGCGTTCCGGTCCGTCCACAGGACTGCCGACTTCCCCGTCTCAGGGAGACGTCATGCAGGCTAAGTGGGGTACCCACGGAGATCACCCGGTGATCGCCATCTGCCCCTGCTCGGTTCAGGACACATACAACCAGACCGTTCGTGCCTTCAACCTGGCAGAGCGGTTCCGTACTCCGGTCATCCTGCTGATGGATGAGATCGTCGGCCACATGAGAGAGGGCTGCGAGCTGATCCCGACGGAAGAGCTGGAGATCCACAATCGTAATACACAGATGATCAACTCCATGCCTTACGCATTCGGAGAGGGCCAGTATGTACCCCATATGACCTCCTTCGGAGACGGCCATCTGTTCAACATCACAGGCCTGTTCCATGATGAGGCCGGATTCCCCACCAACGATAATGACATCGCCGGTGCTGAGAACAGCCGTATCATGGAGAAGATCAAGGTCTACAAGTACAGCGGCATCCTGGAATTCGAAGAGTATGAGATGGAAGATGCCGACATCGGTATCGTCTGCTACGGCGGAACCACCCGTGCGGTCCGCGAGGCAGTAGACGAGGCCAGAGACATGGGATACAACGTTGGTATGTTCCGTCCGGTCACCCTGTGGCCGTTCCCGGAGCACGAGCTGGTCTCCCGTGCCAAACAGCTCCGTCGCCTGATCGTAGTTGAGCACAACTATGGACAGGTCCTCCTGACGGTAGAAGGTATTATCAAGGGTGACACCAGAGTCGAGTTCGTTGGTAAGGTCAATGGTACCGCCATCAGCCCGAGCGAGATCATCCGCAAGATCGAAGAGGGGGAGGAGTAATATGCCAAGTAAATTAGTACAGGAAACCATGAGAACCAAGAGACTTCCTCATATCTGGTGCCCGGGCTGCGGTCACGGAATCCTGATGAGGGATGTCTGCCAGGCGATCCATAATGCAGGACTGCCTCAGGATAAGGTCGTAATCGTCAGCGGTATCGGATGTTCATCCCGTGCCGCAGGTTACATGAACTATAACACACTGCATACCACCCACGGACGTGCCATCGCTTTCGCCACCGGTATCAAGATGGCCAACCCGGAACTGCACGTCATCGTCGTTACCGGAGACGGAGATGCAGCTGCCATCGGCGGAAATCATCTGATCCACGCCTGCCGCAGAAACATCGACCTGACGGTAGTGGTATTCAATAACAACATCTACGGTATGACCGGCGGACAGTATTCCCCGACCACACCGACCGGCGAGAAGGGAACCACAGCGCCATACGGAAACATCGACGGCGACTTCGACATCCCGGAACTTGCCAAGGCTGCAGGCGCCACTTTCACCGGACGCGGCGACTGCTATCATGTTCCTCAGATGGTCAAGCTCATCGAGGAAGGAATCAAGCATCACGGTATTTCCATCATCGAGGGCGTCAGCATCTGCCCGACCTACTACGGCCGGAAGAACAAGAAGGGCGGCCCGCTGAAGATGATGCACTGGCAGGCTGATAACTGCATCGACATCAAGAAGGCTGAGAAGATGACACCGGAACAGCTGGAGGGCAAGGTCCTCATCGGCAAGTTCCATCAGGTGGAAGGACGGCCTGAGTACTGTGACGAGTATGATAAGATCATCCATATTGCCGGAGGTGATAAATAATGGCGAAAGAACAACTGAGATTTACCGGTTCCGGCGGTCAGGGCGTCATCCTGGGAACCATCATCATGGCTGAGGCCGCATTCCTGGACGGACGTCAGGTTGTCCAGTCCCAGTCCTACGGGCCAGAGGCCCGCGGAGGGCTTTGT
>CAMOGZ010000202.1 GCA_946614405.1 uncultured Eubacterium sp.
CCTCCATAGGGATTCCCCGGTCGATCGCCGCCATGAAGATGTTCCCCTGCATATCGCAGTAGGCCAGGTCCCGGGCAGTGAACTCGCGCTCAATCTTTTCCACTTCCGGATTTGCCGGTGACTCCCGCGCCATCTTCATCAGCCGGCGCACATTGCGGGACAGCGGCCTGCTTCGCGCCGGGTTCTTGACTCCACTCATACCATTCCTCCTCCCGTTTCATTGGTCATCAGGGATTCCATCAGCTGATCCTGCAGGGCATCCACCACCTCCTCGTCCACACGATGGTCGTCATCCAGAATTCTTGGTATGGCCATGACATCCCATTCACCGTCATCATCGATGGAAGGCAGGCGAACATCTCCCTTATGCTCGAAAACCGGCGTTCCAAAGGTCCGCCGTTCTATCTCGGCCAGCTCCTGCAGTTTCCTCTCCATCTCCTCAGTGTCCTCAATCTCCTGCGGTTCCTCGTCATCATCCCCGGAAAAGAAGATGCCTTTTGTCTCCTCCGACTCCTCACGGATGGCTTCCTCGGCTTCGGCTACTGCTTCCTCCAGGTTTTCCTCACGGTTTTTCTTGGCAGACCCGATAAAGTTATCCAGATCGAAGAAGAGAATCGTTTCGTCTCCCCTGCTGCGCACAATGCAAGGCACCCGGTAGGTATACTCGCTGTCCCAGTCCAGAATACTGAAAAGAATGCGGCAGAAGGCGCTGGCTCCGACCATGCGGCTTCTGCCATTTTCGGTTGCCCAGCAGATGGCATTGGGATGATCCTCCGCGCAGGGACGGACAGCCAGCATGCGCTCCACCGGGTTGAACAGTAACTCAACATACCGTGTACGGGTCATGGAAAGGTCCACACCGTCCGGGACAATCCGGTTCAGCCGGCTGATGCAGGTAGAGTTGAAGGAAATCTCGTTCTTGCTGAAGCGCATGACGGGATCAAACGCGTGGGAGAACATATCGGCGCTGACCACCTGAAAGCCTTCCACCGGCACACGCTTCTTTTCCTCCTGCTGTTCCACAGGCTTGCCTTCAAGCTGCGCCTTGACAGCTTCTTCCACCTTGCTCAGCTGCCTTGCAATCCTCTGGACCCCGTTATCGTCCGTCAGCCCGGCAATCCTGCGTCCGCCATCCGGCATGTGCTCATTCTCCAGATCCGCCTGCAGCTCGCCTTCCGTCAGGCCCATGGCGATGCTGCTGATCCGGTAATACTCGTCCGCCTCATACCCGGCCCAGGAACGGTTGATGGAAATATACCCGGTCAGTGCGCCGTGATCGATCACCATCATGGGAAGGTAGCTGCCTTCATGCCCATACTTGTGACTGTTCAGGATGCGCTGGGCGGCGTTCCACTGGGCACGGGTGATGATAGCGTCATGATGCCCAGGCTGGTAATACTTGTTCTTCTTTCCGTTGTTCCGTTTGGACTTGTGATCATGGAAGTTTGGCGTCCAGGTCTTGCGGGCAAGGACATCGCCACAGTACCGTTCATTCCGCAGCACGGTGCAGACCCCGCCCTCTGTCCAGCGGGTATTAGGCTTTCCGTTGATCTTTCGCTGGCCTGTCTCCCGCCCGAGCTCAGTCAGGGTGGAAGCAATCTCCGAGATGCTGCTGCCGTTGAGAAGCATGTAGTACATGAGCCGGACTGTCTGCGCCTCATTCTCATTGATCTGCAGCACCTTCTTATGACCGCCGTAACCATTGGGGACCTCTACCTTGTCGTATCCCAGCAGGGCGGGCGTCATAAACCTCCCTCGGCTGAAGCGCCATTCCAGGGAGAGCAGCATGGCCTCACTCTTCATATGGCTCTCTTCTTCTGCAACCATCGCCAAGACGAAGAGAATGATGTTGCTGGTGGAGTCCAGGGTGTTCAGGTGCTCCTGCTCAAAGAACACCGGGATCGGCGGATCATGCTCCTTGAGCTTTCTGACCCAGCCGATGCAGTCCAGCAGGTTTCTGGCAAAACGGCTGACGCTCTTGGTGATGATCATGTCGATCTTCCCCGCCAGAGCATCCTTCATCATGAGCCTGAAAGCAGGCCGATGATCTGTATTCGTGCCGGAGAACCCGTCATCCACATAGGTTCCGGCATACCGCCATTTCGGATTGGCCTTGATCAGATCCCGGTAATTGTTCTTCTGAAGCTCAATGGAAATCAGCTGCTCGATCTCGTCCGTGGATACACGGCAGTAGGCGGCAACCCGCAGGGTCCGTTCTTCAATCACCATCTGACCTGCCGTAGCGGCAATCTTCCGGACATTCTGTCCCGTCTGGGCGTTGACCTCATCCCGCAGGGCTTGCTTAGCCATGGAGAGTTCTGTCACAAAGCCTGCATCGGAAGGCGGTGGAATATCTCCAGACTGCTGCTTTTGCATCTCCTCAGCCTTATTCCGGGCCTTCTCTTCTGCCCGTGGTCTGATATCTTTCAATGTATGGCTCACTCCTTTGCGATCTGATGCTGCTGTCCTCAGACCAGCTCAGCGTCTATATAGCCATACTTTTGTGGGTCATCGCAACGGCCAGAAGGCCGTATTCCGCATCATTATTTTCCATGCACATGCATTCAGTTTCCGCGCCATTATCCGAAGACAAGAATGAACGGGTCCAGGTCCAGGACAGCGCAAATGGCAAGCCCGATCCGCATGCTTGAATGACAGATGCTCCTTTCACCATACTCCAGACGCTGATATTGTTTGATATGCACGCCAATCATTGTGGCCACATATTGTTGTGAATAGCCTTTCTGCAGACGGGCTTCACGGAGCATTTTCGATTCACGACTCGTATCCTTGGGCATATAAAAAAACCTCCTTTCCCTTGGCGTCTGTCAGTACGCCATAGGGAAAGGAGGAAGTCAAGCGGATACGCGGAAAGTTATCTGTTTGTTCAGATTGGCAGGCAAAGTCTAT
>CAMOGZ010000203.1 GCA_946614405.1 uncultured Eubacterium sp.
ACGTGGTGGTGGTATCACCGGATCACGGCAGTGTGAAGAGAGCCAGAAGCCTGGCGGAAGTTCTGAACTGTCCCATCGCCATCGTCGACAAGAGACGGCCTGAACCAAACAAGAGCGAGATCATGAACATCATCGGAGACATCAAGGATAAGAACTGTCTCATCATCGATGATATGATCGACACCGCCGGAACCATCACCAATGCAGCCAATGCCATCAAGGATATGGGCGCCAGAGACGTATTTGCCGGAGCGACCCATGCCATCCTCTCCGGACCTGCCATCGACCGGATCCAGAAGTCCGCCATTTCAGAGCTGGTACTTCTGAATACCGTACCCATGACAGAGGAGAGAACACTGGACAAGATGACATTCCTGTCTGTGGCTCCGCTGTTTGCCGAGGCCATGACAAGAGTTTTCACCAATGGATCCATCAGTAAATTGTTTGACTAAAGTATGAGTAATGAATTGTTTATTATAGTCGGTCTGGGAAACCCGGGGCGCAAGTATGAGAATACCCGTCACAACATGGGTTTCCTGACCATCGACCGGCTGGCAGAGAAGCTGTCCATCCGGGTCAGTAAGATCAAATTTAAAGCCCTGATCGGGGAGGGGAGGATCGGAACTCACCGCGTCATCCTCGTGAAGCCCCAGACGTACATGAATCTCAGCGGAGAGTCTGTCCGGGAGATCATGCAGTTTTATAAGATCCCTATTGAGAATCTCATCGTGGTATACGATGATTTTGACATTGCTCTGGGGACCATCCGGATCCGCAAGTTCGGAAGCGCCGGGACCCACAATGGGATGAAGTCGGTGATCTACCAGCTTCAGAGCGACCGGTTCCCCCGGATCCGCATCGGCATCGACAATCAGGACAAAGGCAACCTGATCGATTTTGTGACAGGAGGCGTCAGCAAGGAAGAGGCGGTCCTTTTGAGAGAGGCCATCGACCAGAGCGTTGAGGCCATCCAGGCCATCGTGACCGATGGGATCGACCTGGCCATGAATCGCTACAACAGCCGGAGACCCAAGAATGAGTAAAGGAATCATAGGAATATCGGGCGTATCGGAGAGCCGATCCGCCCTGATCATTTCTGAAGCAATCAAAGAGAATAAAGGCAAGAATCTGATCATAGCAGCCTCTGAGCCACGGGCACGGAGGCTTGCAGGGGATCTTTCTTTTTTTACAAAGAAGAACGTCCATGTGATGCCTGCAGAGGACCAGGTTTTTCTTCGTTTTGAAGCCAAAAACCACGATCTTCTCATCGAACGCCTGAACGGAATGAAGGCTCTGCGGGATGAGGAGGACTGCATCGTCATCGCTCCCGTCAGCGCCGCCGTGAAGAAGACGATCCCTCACCGGATCCTGGAGGCGAAGAATCTCACCATCAGACTGGGGGAGGATCACTTCCTGATGGATCTGAAGGAGACTCTCATCCAGCTCGGATATGAACGCATGAGCATGGTGGAGGGCCGCGGAGAATTCAGCATGCGCGGCGGCATCCTGGACGTGTTTACACCAGACGGGGAGAACCCGTACCGTATCGAATTCTTCGATACGGAGGTGGACTCCATCCGGGAGTTCGACATCGATACCCAGAGATCCCTGGAAAACCGGAAAGAGATCGAGATCGGACCCGCGGAGCAGATGCTTCTGGACAGGGAGACCTTCCGCAGCGCATCGGAGCGGATCCGGAAGGCCTATACCAATCAGGCAAAGCGCCTGGCCCGGAAGGGAGAGGAGTATGCGGAGGCGGTCCATCAGCTGGAGCAGAGGCGGGACGAGCTGTGTGAATACATCGACCAGCAGGCCAATGTGCCCCTCCTGGAGAATTACCTGCATTATTTCTACGATGAGACGGAGTATCTCTGGGATTACCTGGAGGACGGCAATCTCTTCGTGGATGATCCGGACCGGATCTATGAGTTTCTGGATTCCCGCAGCAATGAGCTGAAGCAGGACTTTCAGATCATGCTGGAGCGGGGACAGATCGTACCGGAGGACATGGCCCTCCTCACAGACAAAGACGACTTCATGGAGTGCTACCGGCACGAGCCGGTCTGGCTTCTGTCACCGTTCCCCAAAGCCATCCGTGGCGTGGAGCGGTATTCCAAGGTATACAATCATCACAGCAGCCAGATGATGAACTTCAACGGTCATATGGACCTTCTGGAGGCGGAGCTGAAGAGCTACGTCCGGAAGAAGTATGAGATCCGCATCGTCTGCTCCGGGGAAGAGAGGCTTTCCAATCTCCGGGAGTTCTGCGAGAGGGCGGGAGTGCAGAAGCAGGTGAGCTTCGAACTCGGGAATCTGTCCAGTGGTATGGACTTTCCGGAAAGAAGGCTTTGTTACATCGCGGACAGCGACATCTTCGGACAGAAGCAGACCCGCCGCAAGAAAAAGAAGAAAAAAGGACAGCAGATCGACAGCTTCACCGACCTGAAGGCCGGGGATTATGTGGTCCATGAGAGCCACGGCATCGGCCGGTTTATCGGGATCCAGCAGCTGGACATCCAGGGGGAGAAGAAGGACTACCTGAAGATCAAATACGCAGGAAACGACCTTCTGTATGTTCCGGTGGAGCAGTTCGATATCGTGCAGAAATACATCGGCGCCGACGGGATCACGCCGAAGATCAACAAACTCTCAGGAGGCGAGTGGAAGGCCACCAAGGCGAAGGCCAGAGCGGCCATCGCAGAGATGACCACAGAACTGGTGCAGCTTTATGCGGAGCGAGAGGTGGCAGAGGGCCATGCCTTCAGCAAGGATACCGTCTGGCAGAGCGAATTCGAGGATGCTTTCCCCTATGAGGAGACCGACGACCAGCTCCGGGCCATCGAAGAGATCAAATCGGATATGGAGAAACCC
>CAMOGZ010000204.1 GCA_946614405.1 uncultured Eubacterium sp.
GTTCAGGGTTGCACCATCTTCTACGAACGGAGCTGCATCGTTGTTGTAGAACGGTCTGAAGGTGTCATCATATCCGGACAGCATCTTGTATCCAGCATCGGACATCTTCTGTGCGGTCTCAGCAAACTTGTCCCAATCAGCCAGTGATTTCTGGACTTCTGCCGGATCGTCTGTTCCGAGGACTTCCTTAGCTATAGAACGTCTGTAAGCGATCAGTCCCGGGCAAGCCTGCCAGGAAACGCCCTTGACGTTGCCGTCTGCATCGGATACGACTTCCTTGGTGTACTCATACTGATCAGAAGTGGCATCCAGTACGCCCAGGTCCGCAATGCTCATGGTCGCATCGGAGTTGGTGTACTTTCTGGCGTAGTCAGCCTCTACCAGGAAGATGTCGATCTTGCTGTCTGCGTCTGCATCAGCCTGTTTCAGCAGAGCCTCATCCAGCTTGTTCTGATAGTTGTTGCCTTCGTTCGGTTCGATGATCCAGTTTACAACGGTTCCGTCGTTCAGAGTGGTTGTGGATCCATCTTTCGCTACTTCCTTAACTTCCGGATAATAATCATTGAATCTTGTCTGGAACTCATCGTTCCAGCACCAGATGTTCAGTGTGCTGCCCTCTGCTTCCGGAGCAGCTTCTTCACTGGATCCGCCGCCTCCGCAGGCTGTCATGGTGAACACCATGGCCACACTCAGTGCCAGGCATGCGAATAACTTCAAACTCTTCTTCATGACAATAGTCCTCCCTCTTCATACATAGGTTCTTTCTTCGTCAGGAATCCAATTCCCTGACGCTGTTTCCGTCCAGCATCTCGCCGGAAACACTGATCTGCTCTGCCACGGCTGTTTTCCGATGCTCAATGGTCTCAATCAGCTTGCGTACGGACTGCCTTCCGATCTCGCCGGCATCCTGATGCCATGTGACCAGAGGCGGATCGATCACCGTCGCCAGGTTGATCCCGTCGTATCCCACGGCACTGATGTCGCCGGGGATGGACAGCCCCCTGCTCCGGATCTCCGTCATCCCGCCCAGGTAGGCGAAATCGTCGGGGAACATGATCGCCGTCGGGGGATCCGGGTAATCCAGAAGAACACTGGTGATCTCACGGGTCTTCTCCGGGCTGTGGTACTGTCCTTCGATGACAAAGCCATCCCGGACCGGTACTCCATATTTCTCCATTGCCTGGTAGAAACCGCTCAGTCTCTTCTGTGTGACCGAGGAATCCTCGCCGTGAATGAATGCGATCTTCCGATGCCCTGCGTTGATCAGGTGCTCTGTCAGAGCGAAGGCTCCTTCAAAGTTATCGGAAAGAATGCAGCTTGTGTTGTCGAAGGTATAGTCGATGGTGACCACCGGCACCGAACTCTTTACCAGTTCGATGACCGATTTACTATCGAAGTCAACACAGGCGATCACGACTCCGTCGCATCTGCGGTAGCGGCAGTGTTCGAGGAAGGATACCTCTCGTCCGCCGATGAACCGGCTGATGAAGGTGATATCATATCCTCTCTTCTCCGCTTCCTCCTTGACACTATTGAGTATCAGCGAAAAATATTCGTGGGTCAGACCGCTCATGGTGCCGTCCACGAACAACACTCCGATGTTGTGGGACGTCTTGGTCTTGAGCTGTCTGGCAGCAGCGTCCGGCATGTATCGCATTTCCCGCGCCTTCTGCCGAACCAGTTCTACCGTTTCCGCGCTTATCTCGGGATACCCGTTCAAAGCTTTTGAAACCGTTGCCGGAGATACTCCCAGTGCTTTCGATATGTCTTTGATCGTTGTCAATGGAATCACTCCCTTCGCCGGTTCGCCTTGCGGAAATTCTGAACGAATACGTTTTCGTAGTTTCATTGTAACCGCAATTTTCAGATTAGTCAATACAAAATTTCAAACGATTTCGTAAAAACTATTGCCAAAATCCTGCCCCATCGTTTATAATAACTGTAAATTCAACGAAAACGTATTCGTAAGAGAAAGGAAAAAATTATGAAATTCGGATATTTCGATGATGCAAATCTGGAATACGTTATCACCGACCCGAGGACTCCCCTGCCCTGGATCAACTACCTGGGCTCGGAAGACTTCTTCCGGCTGATCTCCAACACCGCAGGCGGCTACTGCTTCTATAAGGACGCCAGACTCCTGCGGATCACACGTTACCGATATAATGACGCGCCGCTGGACGGAAACGGCCATTACTTCTATATTAAGGACGGCGATACCATCTGGAACCCCGGCTGGCAGCCGGTCCAGACAGAGCTGGACCATTACACCTGCCGCCACGGCCTGGGCTACACTATATTAGAAGGAACCAAAGATGGTGTGACCGCCCGCCAGGAAGTCTTTGTGCCTATGGGTGAACCCTGCGAGGTCACCCGCATCACCCTGGCAAATGATTCAGACCGGGCCAAGGAGCTGGACCTCTTCAGCTACGTAGAGTTCTGCCTCTGGGACGCCCAGGACGACTCCACCAACTTCCAGCGAAACTACTCCATCGGAGAAGTGGAAGTCTGCGGCAGCGAAATCTACCATAAGACAGAGTACCGGGAGCGCCGGCGGCACTACGCGGTGTTCTCCGTGAATGCTCCTGTCGAGGGCTTTGACACGGACCGGGAGGCATTCCTGGGGGCTTATCGCGGCCCCGCATCCCCTGCGGCAGTCTGGGAGGGCAAGAGCAGAAACAGCATCGCCCACGGCTGGGCCCCGGTGGGATCCCACCATCTGAAGATCACCCTGGCCCCGGGAGAGTCCGCGACCCGGATCTTCGTCCTGGGCTACTGCGAGAACCCGAAAGAGGAGACATTCTCGGCCCCGGGCATCATCAACAAAGCCCCGGCGGACCGTCTTCTCGCTCTCTTCCGC
>CAMOGZ010000205.1 GCA_946614405.1 uncultured Eubacterium sp.
ATCCGACACCATGTTCAGCCGCATGTCGAAGGTCTGCAGGAACCAGACGATGATAGTTCCAATGAGGATCACAGAGAATGCTCTCTGCAGGAAGTCTTTGGCTTTGTCCCACATAAGCCGCAGGACATTTCCCATTCCCGGCAGGCGGTAGTTGGGAAGCTCCATGACGAAGGGCACCGCCTCGCCGCGGAACACAGTGCTCCGGGAGATCTTGGCGGTGATGATGCCCACAATGATCCCCAGCAGATAGAGGGCGATCATGATGAGCCCGCCCTTCCCTGGGAAGAATGCCGCCGCCAGGAACCCGTAGATGGGCACTTTGGCGGAGCAGCTCATAAAGGGCGTCAGCATGATGGTCATCCTGCGGTCCCGCTCCGAGGGCAGGGTCCGGGTGGCCATCACCGCGGGCACGGTGCATCCGAATCCGATGAGCATGGGGACCATGCTTCGTCCGGAGAGACCGATCCTCCGCAGCATCTTATCCATCACAAAGGCCACTCGGGCCATGTATCCGCTGTCTTCCAGCATGGACAGGAAGAAGAACAGCACCACGATCACCGGCACGAAGCTCAGGACGCTTCCCACGCCGTTGAATATTCCTTTTATGATCAGGGAGTGGACCGCCTCATTCACCGCATTGGCGGTGAGGACTCCGTCCAGCCAGGTCGTGAGCGCACCGATTCCCATATCCAGAAGTTCCTGGAGCCATGCGCCGATATAGTTGAATGTCAGCAGGAAGGTGGCTCCCATGATGAGGATGAACATGGGGATGGCCGTGAACTTGCCGGTGAGGATCCGGTCGATGCGCTCGCTGCGGATCTGCTCCTTGCTCTCCCTGGGCTTCACCACGGTCTCCTCGCAGAGCCTGCGGATGAACAGGAAACGCATGTCGGCGATGGCCGCCGCACGGTCCAGTCCCCGCTCCTCTTCCATCTGTACGATCATCTGCTCGATGGCCGCCTTGTCCTTCGGATGAATGTTCAGGGCCGCTTCCACCCGGGGGTCGCCCTCCACCAGTTTGCTTGCCGCAAACCGCACCGGGATCCCGGCTTCCGCCGCGTGGTCCTCGATGAGGTGCATGATGCCGTGGAGGCACCGGTGCAGCGCCCCGTTATAGTCTTCCTTGCCGCAGAAGTCCTTGCGGCCAGGTTTCTCCTGATACTTGGCAATGTGGATGGCATGATCCACCAGCTCCTCGATGCCCTGGTTCTTCGCCGCGGAAATGGGCACCACCGGCATCTGCAGGATCTCTTCCATCTCATTGATGCGGATGTGTCCGCCGTTTCCCTTCACCTCATCCATCATGTTCAAAGCCAGCACTACGGGGATGTCCAGTTCCATCAGCTGCATGGTGAGGTACAGGTTCCGCTCCAGGTTGGTGGCGTCCACGATATTGATGATGGCGGAGGGCTTCTCCTCCAGGATGAACTGCCGGGACACGATCTCCTCACTGGTGTAGGGGGACAAAGAATAGATTCCCGGAAGGTCGGTGACCTCTGTCTCCGGGTGCCCTTTGATGGCGCCGCTCTTGCGGTCTACCGTGACCCCAGGGAAGTTCCCCACGTGCTGGTTGGATCCCGTCAGCTGATTGAACAAAGTCGTCTTGCCGCTGTTCTGGTTACCGGCCAGTGCGAAGGTCAGATGGTCCAGTACCGGACCCTGGTGTTCTTTATAGAAACTCTTGGTTTTCCATTCTTCACCCAGTCCGGGATGGGGGGATTCCTTTTTCTTCGGTGCTGCCGGAGCCTTGCCGGTGTCCTCCGGAATCTCCTCCTGCTGGGCTTTGTTCTCATACATCTCGCCGATGGTGATGTTTGCCGCATCATCCAGGCGCAAGGTGAGACTGTAGCCCTGGACCGAAAGCTCCATGGGATCTCCCAGGGGTGCGTACTTCACCAGCGTTACCTCCTGACCCGGGATCAGGCCCATGTCCAGGAAGTGCTGACGCAGTGCGCCGCCTCCGCCCACCTCCAGAATGGTGGCGGAATGATTTATCTTCAGATCACGTAATCTCATAGTGTCCTCCACATAAGTTAGTCTTGCCTAACTTATAATACATGGTTCGGCGAAGGATGTCAAATAAAAAATGGCCCGGATCAGTTCCCTGATCCGGTGCCAATTATCATTTCACATATATTATCGGCGGTGATCTTCTGCTGCTTCTCTGCTGAGATGGATGCCTTGCCGTCTCCCCTTTGGGCGCCATAATTTCCGAAGCCGGCGTGGTTGCCTCCCCGAATTCTCACTTCCCTGGCCGCGGAAGGCCAGTACTCCTCCTTGGCGGAATCATACTCATCCCATCTCAGGATACCGTCCTCAGTGCCATAGACGGAAAGAAGGGGCCCCAGTTCATCGGGGATCGGATTCGCAGGATAAGCTCCCACCAGGATCATACCATCCAGCTCTTCTGCATGATCTTCCCCATACATGGCGGCGGCTACGCCTCCCAGGGAGTGGCCTCCCAGGTACCACTTGCTGTAATCGTACTCCTTCTGAAGTTCTGCCACCCGGTCCGCTGCAAACAAAGCAAACCGCAGAGGCATCTTCACCAGGATGCTGTCCACACCCCGCTCTGCCAGCTGCATCATCAGCGGGGCATAGGCCGTCTCCTCCACCTTCGCCCCAGGGTAGAAGACGAATACGCTGCCCTCGCCGGGGCCGTCGAACCGATAGCCCTGCCGGATCTCCGTGACAGTGACCTTCTTCGTTGACTCCAGAGCCGCCTTCGCCTCGGCTGTGGCGTGATAATAGATATTGAAATATACTGCCGCTGCGATGATCAGCAGGAGCAGGATCCCCAGCGGGATACGGAGCCA
>CAMOGZ010000206.1 GCA_946614405.1 uncultured Eubacterium sp.
CCTGGCAGGTTTGAAGATGTTGCAGCTAAGTTGTCGGATATCGAAATCGGAATAACATGAAAAAAGGCGCTGCCTCAATTTTGAGACAGCACCTTTTAATTGGTTTCTGTTATTAGAATACCTGCATGTTTCCGTTGGAAATCTGAACGACGCAGTAGATGGCAACAACGATGACAACGATGCATGCGATGATGTCGGTCTTGGTTGCGAATACCTTCTCTCCTCTCTCCTTCTTAGCCCACAGATAGAGCAATGTGCCTGGCGCATAGCAAAGAGTTGCAGCAAGTACATAGTTAATTTCTGTTGCATACAGCAGCCAGAATCCATAGATTGATCCGATGATCGCTGCGATCCAGGCTACGGTAATGCCGCCGGCTCCATTGTCGCATCCATGTCCCTGAATGACCAGCTTCAGATAGAACAGAGCTGAGAACAGGTATGGGAACATGATGGTGGATGTGGACAGTGCATACAGTGCCTGATAGGAACTGTCGTTCACGTGCAGCATGATGATAAAGAACTGCAGAATGATACCGGTTCCGATAACGGCCCAGGTCGGAGCGCCATACTTATTCAGCTTGCCCAGGAACTTCGGGAACAGCTTGTTTACAGCCGGCTGATAAGCAGAGTCGGTGCACAGGATGACGTAGGAGAGCATGGCTCCGGCAACGGACAGGATTACTGCACAGTTGACCAGGACGCCGCCCCAGGGTCCTACCACGTATTCCATGACGCCTGCCATCGGTGGGTTGGACAGCTGCGCCAGTTCTTCATACGGCATAGCGCCCATGGACAGGACGGAAATGATGAAGTACAGGACCAGCAGGGAAATGAAGGAGTAGATCGTAGCCTGACCCGCGATCTTGGTGTTCTTGGCACGGGCGGACAGTACGACAGCACCCTCGATTCCGATGAATGTCCATACGGTTACAGTGGTGGTGGACTTGATCTGCTCGATCAGAGTCATGGAACCATCTCCTGCGAAGTTGGCCATGAAGTTCTCCATTTTGAATGCACCGGCCAGAATGATGGCGATGATGGAGAACAGGATCGGTACCAGCTTGGCGATGACGACGACTGCGTTGATACCAACAGCAGAGTTCACGCCTCTGTATACCAGGTAGATCAGGAACCATACGTAGATGGATCCGACAATAACGGACAGCATGTTGTTTCCTTCTCCGAATGCATCGAAGAAATGTCCCAGAGTAGCGAACAGCAGCGCAACGTAGGAAACCGGTGCCAGGATCGCACTGATCCAGTAGCCCCAGCCGTTGATGAAGCCGATGTAGTCGCCGAATCCGGCCTTAGCATAGTTGAAAATACCGGATGACAGCTCTGGTCTGACGACGGACAGTCTGTAGAAGCAGATTGCCAGTCCCAGCATACCGATACCGCAGATGAGCCATCCCAGCAGGACGGCAAGAGTGTGTGCTCCGCCGGCAGCGAAGTCTCCGGACAGGGAGAATACTCCGGATGCCAGAGTAGTACTGACTGCGAATAAGGTAAGTTTACCTAATCCCAGATCTTTCTGATTATCCATAATAACTTTTCCTCCAATAAGAAAAACATCAGTGATTAATATGAGTGATAACGGTTCTATAATAATATTATATATTAGTTCAGATATAATATATAGTATACAAACTTAATTGTCAACCATTTTAAACAATATCTCAGTCCTTTAGGTATAAGAGAGGGCAGAACACGACACCGCATTCTGCCCTCCTCTGTCATTTCTCCAAATCGCTAATGCAGATTAATGATTATGCAAACCGGATCTCGGTTCCAGTCTTGCCTTCCAGTGCATCAACAGCCTTGTCCAGAGAGGTGATGATGGCTCTCTTGTTCGGATAAGCTCTGACGAACTTCATCGCAGCCTCTACCTTCGGCAGCATGCTTCCCGGAGCGAACTGTCCTTCATGGATGTAGCGGTCAGCATCTTCCAGAGTCAGAACACTCAGGTCTTCCTGATTCGGCTTGTTGAAGTTGATAGCAACCTTCTCAACCTCGGTCAGGATCATCAGAACGTCAGCCTCGACCTGCTCAGCCAGCAACTCAGCGCCGAAGTCCTTATCGATTACGGCAGCAACGCCTTCCAGAGTACCGTCGCGGTTCTCGATCACCGGGATTCCACCGCCTCCGACGGAGATGGTGATGGTGCTGGGCCACAGACGACGGATGGCATCGATCTCAACGATCTTGCGCGGCAGCGGAGAAGCAACAACACGTCTCCAGCCTCTTCCGGCATCTTCTTTAACGGCATAGCCCTTCTCTTCCTGCAGAGCCTTGGCCTCTTCCTCGCTGTAGAAAGGTCCGATCGGCTTGGTCGGATTCTGGAATGCAGGGTCAGCCTTCTCAACAACAACCTGAGTTACCAGAGTGGTAACAGGAACGTTGCGGTTTCTCTTAGCCAGGGCAAACTTCAGAGCTTCCTGGATGTGATATCCGATGTATCCCTGGGACATAGCGCCGCATACGTCGAACGGCATAGCCGGGGTTACGTCCTTGGCGGTCTCGGATGCCAGCAGGATTCTTCCTACCTGAGGTCCGTTACCATGAACGATACCGATCTCATATCCCATGCAGCTGATGTCAGCCAGATGTTCACAGGTCTTCTTTACGACCTGCAGCTGAGCCTCTGCAGTAGCTTCGCCCTTACCGGACTGCAGTGCGTTTCCGCCTAATGCGATTACAATTTTCTCTGCCATTATATTCTCTCCTATTTCTCAAATCTAATTACAGATCATCACGATTGACCGGGCAGGACATGCAGCGCGGGCCTCCTCTTCCTCTGGAGAGCTCGGAGC
>CAMOGZ010000207.1 GCA_946614405.1 uncultured Eubacterium sp.
TTCCTGCACAAGATCGTGCCCGGATCCGCCAGCCGAAGCTACGGTGTTCACGTGGCACGACTGGCCGGTGTTCCTGTCAGACTTCTGGACAATGCGGAAGACAAGCTGCAGCGTCTTGCGGAAGACGGCAGGGGAAACACTGTTACGAAAGCATTCTCCAGTGGTAAGAACAAACCAGAGGAGGAACAGCAGATCTCATTCTTCGCACCGGGTCCCAATCCGGTGGTGGAACATCTGAAGAAAGTGGACCTGATGGAGATCACACCTTCTCAGGCCATTAAAATCCTGGAAGATCTGAAGGAACTGATCGATGATTAAAGTATTAGCAAAGAACATTTCAGATAAAATCGCAGCGGGTGAGGTCATTGAACGCCCGCTGTCTATCGTAAAAGAGCTGGTGGAGAATTCTGTAGACGCCGGCGCCGATCACATCACCTGTGAGATCCGAAACGGCGGAAAGACCTTCATCCGGGTGACGGACAATGGCTGCGGCATCCCGGCAGGGGAGGCGGAGACCGCCTTTCTTCGTCATGCCACCAGCAAGATCACCAGCGTCCGTGACCTGACCCGGATCGCAAGTCTGGGATTCCGTGGCGAGGCTCTGGCCAGCATTGCGGCGGTGACAAGGACAACCCTGATCACCAAGACCGCAGATTCCAAGACCGGATGCCGCATCACCATTCACGGAGGTGAAGTGATCGAAAATGCGGCAGTGGGATGTCCCGACGGCACCACTATGATCGTAACGGACCTGTTTTATAATACACCGGCACGCCGGGAGTTTCTGAAAAACGACGGAGCCGAAAGCTCCGTGATCATAGACTTTCTGTCGGAAATGGCACTGGCCTACCCGAAGATCCGTTTCCAGCTCATCAACGGAGGCTCCATGCTGTTTTCCACTTCTGGTGACGGAAACCGCAGGAATACCATTCTCAGCGTCTATCACAGGAAGGAATACGAGGACCTGGTTCCTCTTCAGTACAGTGAGGAAGGGATCTCCGTCACCGGAATGATCTCCAGGCCTTCTCTGTCCCGTTCCACACGCCGTGACCAGATCTACTTCGTCAACGGCCGCGTGGTACGCAGCAAGGTCATGGAGAAGGGCGTATCCGAGGGCTACCGGGAGCGTCTCTTCGAGGGTCGCTACCCCGTGGTATTTCTGTTCCTGCAAGTGGATCCGGAAACGCTGGATGTGAACATCCACCCCAACAAAAGAGAAGTCCGGTTCCATGACGACAAGGCAGTCACTTCGGCCATCCGAAGTGCCGTGGTCCAGGCCCTGGCCAGCGACGGTGCAGTGGTAGAGGCCCGGGATTACTTCATCCGTCCACAGGAGCAGAAGGAACAAAGCCGACCTGCCCGGCCAAAAGATGGAACTGTACAAGTTGATATAAAAAGTTTATTGTCTACCAAAAGACATGAGATGGACGTCCGGGAAAATACAGTACCGGTCTACCGGGCGGAACGTCCGGAAGTGACACCCGCACCGGAGCAGCCTGTTTCTCAGCCTGTTTCGGATCCCGAACCTGCCCAGGTTCCACCAGATACGAGTGCCTCGCTGCAGGAGCAGGTTCCGCCGAAAGCCGGGATCACCCTGCAGGAGCCAGTGCTGAAACCCTTTGATTTCAACGATCTGAACGTTAAGGGCGCCATCTTCGACACCTATATTACGGCGACGGATGGGGATCATTTCTATATGATCGACCAGCATGCCGCCCAAGAGCGGATTTTTTACGAGAAACTGGTGGGGGAATACATGGCAGATGACAAACCGTCTCAGACCATTCTGACGCCGTTTACCATCGACGTACCTCTTTCCCTGAAGGAGGACTCCGTCGACTGGTTCCAGAGCCTCACAGAGATGGGATACCGTCTGGAGGAATTCGGTCCCAATACCTATCTGGTGAAGGAGATCCCATATTTCATGGAGATCGGGGAAGCCGAAGACTTTCTCCGGGACTACGTGGATCAGGTGAGAGAGGGGACAGACCTCGGAAACACCGTGGTGATCAACAAGCTCATCACCCGGTCCTGCAAGGCTGCCATCAAGGCTCATGACCGCCTCTCCGAACGGGAGATCCAGGCCCTGATCCGTGATTTGGCTCAGTGCCGGAACCCTTTTTCCTGCCCCCACGGCAGACCGACTTTCATCCGTTTCAGCAATTACGATATCGAGAAAATGTTCAAGAGGGCATAAGTATGGATCGCCGGATCGTCTGCATCTGCGGGCCCACCGCAGTCGGGAAAACCAAATATGCCATAGAAGCCGCCAAACATATCGACGGGGAGATCGTCTCCTGCGATTCCATGCAGCTTTATAAGTATATGGACATCGGCTCCGCCAAGCCGACACCTGAGGAACAGGCCCAGGTGCCGCACTACCTGGTGGACCAGATCGATCCCCGGGAGAAGTTTTCTGTGGCGACCTATCAGAAACTGGCGAAAGCCGCCATCGAGGAGATCTTCAGCAAGGGCAAAACTCCTGTGATCGCAGGGGGTACGGGCCTCTATCTGAATTCTCTTCTGTATGATATGGACTTCAGCGCGCCGCCTTCTGATGATGCATACCGTGAGGCTTTGTTCCGGGAGGCAGAAGAGAAGGGGGTCATGGCCGTCTATGACCGGCTGAAGGCCGCAGATCCTGACGCAGCAGACCGGATCCACCCTAACAACCTGAAGAAGGTGATCCGGGCCCTGGAAGCCGCCGAGGCAGGAGACAAGGTGAAGGACTTTGCCTCTGAGCCGGTACCGACCCGGGATTATGAC
>CAMOGZ010000208.1 GCA_946614405.1 uncultured Eubacterium sp.
TGCGCCAGAGAAAATGTCTCGATCACGCCGAGGGCCTCCACCCCGGCCAGGTCCTGGTTGTGCGCCACGATATTGGCCGTAACATATACCTTGACTCCGTGGGCATGGGCGTAGGCGATTCCCTCCGCCATATCCTGCCTGGAGAAGTTTTTGGCCTTGGCCCGCAGGCCGTACATCTCCCCTCCGATGTAGACGGCGTCCGCCCCGTAGAGCACTGCGGTCTTCAGGACCTCCAGGCTGCTGGCTGGGATCAGTAATTCTGTATTTCTCATAGTAGTTATCCTTTATAGTCTTACGCTGATGGTCATCCCGTCCCCGGTCTCCAGGATCACGGTATCGTAATCCGGGCTGTGGGTCAGGGTGTACAGGTATTCCCGCATCCTGGCATGGATGGTATGGTTCCTCCGCCGGATCCCGTAGCGGGATTCGATGACGTCACCGTCCTGCAGAACATTGTCAGAAATCAGAACTCCTCCTTTGGCAAGGAGTCTGGTGACCTCCGGCAGGAAATGGAGATACTGGCCCTTGGCGGCATCCATGAAGACGAAGTCATAGGGACCCTCCAGTTCCTTCAGCAGCAGGGCAGCGTCCCCCTCCAGGAGGGTAATCTTATCCTCCATGGCAGCCATGCAGATATTCTCCCTGGCCCTCTCTATCCTGGGGGGATAGTTCTCAATGGTGGTGATGCGGGTATGGTCCGGGGTGTTTTCACCCATAAAGACCGAAGAAAATCCAATGGCAGCTCCCACTTCCAGGATCCTCTCCGGTCTGTTCATCTTTAACAATACTCTTAATAACTCCCTGGTCTCCATCCGGATGATGGGGACATCATGGGCATATGCCTCCTGCTCGATGGCCTTTAAGGCCTGGGAAGCCCGGTCCACATAGTGGGACCGGATAAAATCAGTCATGCGGTCTTCATGGTTCATTGCCCGGCTTCCTCCTTACGGATCATGGCCTTCAGAATCTCGGAAGGTTTCATGGAAGAACTGAGTTCATAGTCCCCTGCCCCGATCTTATCGTAATCGTCCATAAAGCGCAGGGAAACTGCGAAAACGTATCTGTCCCGTATGATGGACTTATCCTCCAGATCCTTCCCGAGCTCCAGGAGAGATTCCCCCTCGTCCACATGGACGTAGGCATGGACCACCATGGGGGTGCCCTCCACATCCTTGGCCCTGTCGGAAAATACCTTGTATCCGAAGGTCCGGCAGGTCCGGAAGAGAAATGCCAGCAGCAGGATGACAAATATGACAGCAAGTGCTTTGATACATATGATCAGAAATTTCTTAAACATATATCCTTGACCTCGTTCAACGGCTGTTTCAATTCATGTAAGAGATGTCCAGATCAATCCCTTCAAAGACCTGGTTCTGCACGTTTCTCATGGTCTTACAGATGGTCTGCTCCGTGATCATGAACTGGGATACCAGGGGCTCGTTCAGGATATCACTGTACTCCGTGTACAGTTCCTGGGTCTTCTCGTAGGTTTTATCTGATTCTTCCATAAGCTGGATCCTGAGGGCCTTCAGGCGGTACTCGTTCATCTTCCGGTAGAGCTCTTCGGACTTTTTCAGCTCCTCAAGCTGTCTCCGGTAACGGGTATAATCAACAGAATTCAGGATCAGATCCCTCAGTTCCTGGGTTTTGTTCATAATGTCTCTAATCTGCTGTTTTCTCTGTTCTTCTTTTTCTTTCTTCATAAGGACTCTGCTTTCTGTCAGACTTCCATGATGATCGGAAGGATCATCGGACGTCTCTTCATCCGCTTCCAGATAAATTCGCTCAGGTCATCCCGGATATTGTTCTTGATCCGGTTCCAGTCGGTGATGTTTCTTTCATTACACCGCTCCAGGGAGATGGTAACCACCTGCTTGGCCTCCTGGATCAGGTCTTCGCTCTCCCGCATATAGATAAAGCCTCTGGAGACGATGTCCGGTCCGGCCAGGAGCATGTTGTTGTACTGGTCCAATGTCACCACAACGATGAAAAGACCGTTCTGGGACAGGTTCTGGCGGTCCCGCAGGACGATGTTGCCCACGTCGCCCACACCCAGGCCATCCACGAAGATTCCTCCCGATGTCACCCTTTCCACTACTTCCGCCTCATCCTGGGAGAGGGAAAGGACATCCCCGGAATGAAGAATAATGACATTATCCTTGGGGATCCCCATCTCCATGGCCAGCTGTTTATGCCGGTTCAGATGGCGGAACTCCCCGTGGACAGGGATGGCATAATGGGGTTTGGTCAGGGTGTAGATCAGTTTGATCTCCTCCTGGCAGGCATGTCCGGATACATGGGTATCCTGGAAGATCACCTTGGCGCCTTTCTTGGCCAGCTCATTCATGATCTTGGACACTGCCTTCTCATTTCCCGGAATCGGATGGGAACTGAAGATGATCACATCACCCGGAACGATGGAAACCTTCCGGTGCACGGAATTGGCCATGCGGGACAGGGCTGCCATGGTCTCTCCCTGGCTGCCTGTGGTGATCAGCACCAGCTGTTCATCCGGATAGCGCCTCATCTCTTCGATGTCGATGAGGGTGTTCTCCGGTATTTGGATATATCCTAACTCAGCGGCGGTAGATATGGTGTTCACCATACTACGGCCTTCCACGATAACTTTCTTGTTCAGTTCATAGGCACAGTTGATGATCTGCTGTACCCGGTCCACATTGGAAGCGAAGGTGGCCACGATGATCCTGTGGTTCTTCTGCTCCTCAAATATATTCTT
>CAMOGZ010000209.1 GCA_946614405.1 uncultured Eubacterium sp.
GGGGATTCCCATGCGATCTCGCTCTCTTCTTTTCTGGCCTTCCACAGTGCGAAGTCCAGTGGATCTTCCTTCACTTCTCCGATGGCGATACGGGCGCCTGCTTCCAGGTCGTCGATGTTCTGACCGGACAGTTTGCCGTACTCTCCGAACTTTCTGGTGGAGAAGTAGACGTCTCCGTCTGCCTCGTAGGCATAGCCTTTGTCGATGAGGGTCTGGACGAAGTCGATGATCTCCTGGATGTGCTCGGAGACCTTGGGGTGGACATCCGCCTTGCGGACGTTCAGCGCCTTGGTGTCCTCAAAGTATTCCTTGATATATTTCTCAGAAACCTCGGGGGCGGTGATATGCTCTTCCTTGGCGCGGTTGATGATCTTATCATCCACGTCGGTGAAGTTCTGGACGTACTTGACCTTGTAGCCTCTGTACTCCAGGTATTTCCGGAAGGTATCGAATACCACCAGGGGTCTGGCGTTTCCGATGTGGAAGTAGTTATACACCGTAGGGCCGCAGACATACATGGAGATCTGCCCCTCCACGATGGGTTTCAGTTCTTCTTTCTTTCTGGTTAAGGTGTTATATACTTTCATCGCTTATCCCTCTACTTTAATGGTCTTGATCTCAACTGGTTCCAGCGGTTTGTCCATGTAGTCGGTTCTGACGCTTACGATCTCGTGAGCCACTTCCATACCCTCGGTGATCTTGCCGAATGCGGCATACTGACCATCCAGATGGGGTGCATCCGCTACCATGATGAAGAACTGGGATCCGGCGGAATCGGGGATCATGGTTCTTGCCATGGACAGAACGCCCTCGGTATGTCTCAGGTTGTTCTCAACACCGTTGCTGGAGAACTCGCCCTTGATGGTGTAGCCCGGGCCGCCGGTGCCGTTTCCGTTGGGGCATCCGCCCTGGATCATGAATCCCGGGATCACGCGGTGGAATGTCAGTCCGTCATAGAAGCCCTCATTCGCCAGCTTCTCAAAGTTCTCTACGGTGATGGGTGCGATGTCCTCGTACAGTTCGCCGGTCATCACGCCGCCGTTTTTCATTTCGATGGTTACCTTTTTCATTCTTTTCCTCCTTCTGCCGCATGCTGCGGTGATCAGTAGCTTCTGCCTTTCTTATCTTTCATGAATACATCGGGATTCAGCGGTTCCCTCAGTTTGAAGTAGGATCTGCATCCCGGATCCTCTGCGATGACATCCCAGACCTCTGTCCGGAGATACTCCGGATAGACCCGTTCCAGTCCCTGGATCTCCTCCCGGGACATGAACTTCACCTCCCGGATCACCTGACGGCTCTCCGGAAGCTCCGGATCGTAACCCTTCTCCAGGGTCCCGCCCAGGATCTTTCCGATCATGAAGTTGACGAAGCGCTGTCCTCTCTCCGGGGACACCTCTTCCACATGCCAGGCTACGCCGGTGATGTCGATGTCCAGGAATGTCTCCTCCTTCACCTCACGGATGGCCGCTTCGATGGAGTTCTCACCTTCCTCGATGGTCCCTCCCGGAAGCATCCAGATGTCCTTATCATTGTGATGCTGGCACAGCATCAGCAGTTCATTCTTCTCATTTACGAGTATGACTCTTACGCCGCCTACCCACATAAAAACGCTCCTATTAATCCTGCCCCGATCACGATGAGAATGGGGCTGACCTTAAACTTACCTATTAATACCACACTTGCCCCGCATATAATCAGGGGAACCGGATCCAGACTGGTGATGGCGGTCTGTCCGATGAATACCACGGCAGATGCCAAAAGTCCCACTGTCACGGGACGGATCCCCACGAAGGCTCCTTCTATGGCGCGGCTCTCCTTGAACTTCTCGATGAAGTAGCAGGCGATCAGCACCAGAATAAACGATGGCACCGATACCGCGAAGGTGGCCATCAGCGCTCCCGGCACTCCGGCACAGCTATAGCCGATATAGGTGGCCGCATTGATGGCCAGGGGTCCCGGTGTGACCTGTGAGATCGCAACCAGGTTGGAAAACTCATCGGCATCCATCAGCTGAAACTGTGTGGCTCCCTGATAGATCATGGGAAGCATGGCGATGCCGCCACCAAAGCCAAAGAGCCCGATCCGGGCAAACACCAGAAAAAGCTTGAGGTAGATCATGAGGGATCACCTTCTTTCTCCGGCGTCTTCGGCCCAAAATATTCGTAGAGCAGTCCCAGGATGATGCCGGCCACGATGGTCCATACGGCATTCACGCCCAGGAATACGATGACCACAAAGGCTCCAATGGCCATGATCCAGGAGAAGGCATTCTTCAGGATCTGGCGACCCACCTTGATGGCAGAATAAGCGATCAGGCCTGTGGCCGCGGCTTTGATCCCCACCAGGGCGCCCTGGATGTACTGGTTGTCCCCAATGCCCTGGAGCAGCTCCACGATGGCAATGATGATCAGGAGACTGGGCAGGATCACACCCACCGTGGACACCACAGCCCCAAGGAATCCCTTCTTCTGGTTTCCGATGTAGGTGGCCATATTGATGGCGATGATCCCCGGAAGTCCCTGGCTCACCGCCAGGCAGTCCACGATCTCCTCATCATCCATCCACTTCTTCTTTTCCACGATCAGATCCCGCATCAGGGGGATCATGGCGAGACCTCCCCCGATGGTGAACAGCCCCAGCTTGAAGAAAGTGGTAAATAACTGAAGATACATCTTCATATTGTGTTATCCTCTGATCTCTGCACGTACCAGTTC
>CAMOGZ010000210.1 GCA_946614405.1 uncultured Eubacterium sp.
CATGGCACGTGCCGCGACCGCAAGCAGTTCCGAGTCGCACATGCAGCGCCGCGGGGCCCACCCACCAGGCCCCGGGCGGCGCTTGTCCGTGACGTCCTCGACGCAAGAGCCGCTGCCCTGCTCTTGCGGTCAAGTCGGCACCTTCTGTAATTCTGGATTCATTTGCAAAACGGGAGGTTCACCTCCGTTTTTTTAAATGAATTATAAAATACAGAAGAATATCGGCGTTTATACTGCTTATTACACTTCAAAAGTATACTCAGAGTATAAGAATGAACGTTGTAAGGGTGGAAAACCTCCTGAAAATATCAATTCATTTTCATTTCAGAAGGTTCACCTTCAGAATTGAAAACGAAATGCAAATTACAGAAGGTTGTCACTAGTCAAGTTCGATTGATTTCTCCAATATAAAAGATCCTGCATGTCGCAGGATCTTTTTGGATGCGTTTACTGCAATGTCACTTCCATGGTGACGGGGTTGTGGTCGCTGTTGGCGAAGCTTTGATCGTGGGTGGTCAGGTTCTCGACTTTGATGTTGTCGGAGACGATGAATCCGTCGATCATGTAGTACTGGAAGGATTCCGGGTCGATCCCGTTGACGCCTTCATAGGGGCGGTCCAGGGAGCGGCAGGTGGGGACGCGGTTGTCCATGAGGAACTGCAGGCGGCTGTCCAGCTCGCTGGTTTCGATGCGTCCGCAGTGCCACATGTCCGGGAGCTCCGGATACATGGATGTGTCGACGTTGCTGAAGGTCTGGTTGAAATCGCCGCCGGCGATGACGTAATTGCCTTTGTCCAGTTCTTCCTTCATGAGGTCGGCCAGCATCTTCGTCTGGGCGACTTTGCCTTCTCCACTGTCATAGGCCTCCAGGTGCAGATCGATGAGCACTAGTTCCTTGTCGGAGCCTTCTACCGGCAGGCGGTTCACAGCGAGGCAGCGCTTGAGGTTTGCGATGCGCAGGGGCCAGGTGAAGGGGATCGGCAGCTGGATCCGGGAGGCCTCGGAGATCTGGTAGGCGGACATGGTCATGACCCCGGCGTCAACTTTTCCGATGGGCGGCATGGGGTAGGGCACAAAGGCAACCTTGTGGTTGTTTGCAAATGTGCTGACCATGGAACCCCCGGCACCGAGGATCTCCTGAAACTCTGCCATCTCGTTTATATGATGGGAACGGTAGGAATTCCGGTCCACTTCCTGAAGAAGCAGAAGATCCGGATCGTATTCGCTGATCACGTTTTCCATTTCTCCCATATTCTCTTCTACGCGCTCTTTGGTGGCAGTGTTCACATGGCTGCCTCCATCCATGAAGAAGTCGGCGTTATCCCCCAGGGCGCCATAGCCCACATTCCAGGTCATGACTCGCAGGGCTTTGTTCACGGGGACGGCTGCAGTTACATCGCCCTGGACCTCCAGAGGCTCCGTGGCGGCCGGCTTGTATTCTGCTAAGGTCAGATAACCGATCAGCAGGACAAACAAGATGATCAGTATACCAATGATCCCTAATATCGTCTTGATTATTTTCATGAGCATTTTGATACCTCCCTCAGTATGTCTTTTAGTATAGCATAATCCTTCCTGCTGCGATACTTTTTGTTGTCAGATGCAGGGCGTGGGGTGTATAATGAGAACATCGTAACTGCAAGAGAACAGAAAGGAAATAATTATGAGCTTAATGGATCGTCCAGACAACATGGCAAGAATTGAGACTCCGGAGCAGGCCCAGGCGTTCATCGATGAGCAGGTGGCACTGGCGCAGGAGCAGATCGGAGACAAGAAGGTACTGCTGGCACTGTCCGGCGGCGTAGACTCTTCTGTTGTTGCTGCGCTGCTGATCAAGGCAGTGGGCAAGCAGCTGGTCTGCGTACACGTAAACCACGGATTGCTGCGGAAGGGTGAGCCGGAGCAGGTTATCGAGGTATTCCGCAATCAGATGGATGCCAACCTGATCTATGTAGATGCAGTGGACCGTTTCCTGGATCTGCTGGAAGGCGTGAACGATCCGGAGCAGAAGAGACATATCATCGGCGAGGAGTTCATCAACGTATTCGCTGACGAGGCACGGAAACTGGAGGGAGTGGACTTCCTGGCACAGGGAACCATCTGGCCGGATATCCTGGAGAGCCGCGACGGGATCAAGGCCCACCACAATGCCGGCGGACTGCCTGCAGATATCGCAGAGCGTTTCGAGCTGGTAGAGCCGGTTCGCCCGCTGTTCAAGGATGAGGTCCGCGTTGTTGGTAAGCAGCTGGGACTGCCGGATGACATGGTATACCGTCAGCCGTTCCCGGGTCCGGGACTGGGCGTACGCTGCCCGGGTGCCATCACCCGCGACAGACTGGAGGCCGTAAGAGAGTCCGATGCGATCCTTCGTGAGGAGTTCGCCAAGGCCGGACTGGAAGGCAAGGTATGGCAGTACTTCACCGTGGTTCCTGACTTCAAGTCCACGGGCGTCAAGGACGGCAAGCGCACCTTCGACTGGCCCTGCATCATCCGCGCCATCAACACCACCGACGTCATGCAGGTCACTGTGGAGCATCTTCCCGATGAGCTGATCGACCGTCTGGTATCCCGGATCATCAGCGAGGTACCGGGAATCAACCGCGTGCTGTACGATTTCACCCCGAAACCGCCGGCAACCGTTGAGTACGAATAATCAAAGATATTAAGAGCAGGATCTTTCTGAACCCGGACTGGTT
>CAMOGZ010000211.1 GCA_946614405.1 uncultured Eubacterium sp.
GCGGTTTTGCCCATCTTCTTGCCTTCGCTGTTGGTGAGCAGGGAGAAGGTCATGCCGTATACTTCCTTACCGGTCATCTTGCGGGTGAGATCCACGCCGCCGATGATGTTGGACCACTGGTCGTTTCCGCCGAACTGCATCTTCACACCGAAGTCTCTGGCCATGACGGTGAAGTCATAGGACTGCATCAGCATGTAGTTGAATTCGAAGAAGGACAGACCGCTCTCGCGTTCCATTCTCTGCTTGAATGCCTCTGCGCGGAGCATCTGATTGACGTTGAAGTGGGTTCCCACGGTGCGGACGAACTCGATGTAGTTCAGCGGACGGAGCCATGCGCCGTTGTTGACGCTGACTGCCATGCCCGGTTCCGGAGTTTTGTTCTCATGACCAGGCTCGAACACGCCGTTGTTGCCCTCATACTTCCACTCCTCATCGAACTCCAGGAAGCGGTCGAAGAGCTTCTTGAACTGACGGCAGTTCTCGTCGATGGTGTCCACGTCCATGAGCTTACGCATGTCGGTACGGCCGGAGGGGTCTCCAACCATGCCGGTGCCGCCGCCCAGCAGCACCACCGGAGTGTGTCCGTACTTCTGCATGTACATCATGATGATGACCTGCATGAAGTGACCAACGTGCAGGCAGTCTGCGGTGGGGTCGAATCCGATGTAGAACTTGATTTTCTCCTCGGACAGAAGCTTGCGAACAGCCTCTTCATCTGTGACCTGCTCGATGAATCCACGCTCCTTCAGCACGTCGAATACATTGTCATAATTGCTTACATTGTCTGGAATAAAATTCTTCATTATAGTATAGATCCTCTCTTTATTTGGTTCCGTACAGTCTGTCACCTGCGTCGCCCAGTCCCGGCAGGATGTAGGCGTTCTCATTCAGGCACTCATCCTTGGCTGCGATGTAGATGTCCACATCCGGATGCTCCTTCTGCAGAACTTCGATTCCCTCCGGTGCTGCGATGAGGCACATGAAGGTGATGTTCTTGCCGCCGCGGCGCTTGATGAAATCGATGGCTGCGGTGGCGGAGCCGCCGGTTGCCAGCATCGGGTCAACGACGAAGATCTGTCTCTTCTCGATGTCCTTGGGCAGCTTGCAGTAATACTCCACCGGAAGGTGTGTGTTCGGGTCGCGGTAGAGTCCGATGTGTCCGACCTTTGCGTTCGGCACCAGTGCCAGCATTCCATCCACAAAGCCCAGGCCGGCGCGCAGGATCGGTACGATGGCGATATCCTCACCTTTCAGCATGTTGACCTTGGTCTTCTGCATCGGAGTCTCGATCTCAACTTCCTCCAGGGGCAGGTTTCTGGTTGCCTCAAAGCCCATCAGGGTGGCTACTTCCTTCGCCAGCTCTCTGAAATCCTTGACGCTGGTGTCCTTGTTTCTCATCAGAGCAACCTTGTGCTGGATCAGCGGATGATCAAATACATATACTTTACCCATAATTTCCTCCCGTTTCTGTCTTTATCTCGATGCCGGCATGGCTGCCGGCCGTCCAATCGCTTTCACTTATTACATTTCGTCCAGCATATCCACCCGTCTCTGGTGGCGTCCGCCTTCATATTCAGTATCCAGCCAGGCGTCTGTCATCTGAATGGCCAGATCCACAGATGTGGTCCGTCCGCCCATGGCCAGCATATTGGCATTGTTATGCTGCTTGGTCAGAGTGGCCATTTCAACGCTGGTCACCAGTCCGCAGCGGATGCCTTTGACTTTGTTTGCGGCGATGGAGATGCCGATCCCGGTGCCGCAGAATACCATACCAAGCTCCGCCTTGCCGCTGGCTACCGCTTCAGCGCAGGCTTTGCCATAGATGGGGTAATCCACGGAATCCGTGTTGGATGTGCCCAGGTCCACCACCTTGATCCCTCTGCCTACCAAATGCTCCTTCACGGCCTTCTTCAGCTCGTATCCGCCGTGATCGCTTGCTACTGCTATAATCATCGTCATACCTCTCTTACATTAAAACCTGCTGACTTCAACATTCTATTCATAACGGAGAAGCCCACCCCGTTCTGGGGCAGCGCCGCCGCAAGAATCACATCGCAACCCGTCTTATCTGCCTCTCGCAGGCGGGCGAAAAATTCATGTGCTGCTTCCTCATCTTCGCCGGGAGCCCAGGCGATCACAGCCACTTTCTGTCCCTCAGCCTCCAGACGGTTCTTCTCAGAGGCGATGGCGTCCTGCACACGTTCCGGTTCGCCCTGATAGATCACCATCTCCGCGGAGGGTGCATAATGCTTGTACTTCATTCCCGGTGCCTTGGGCCGGAAATCTTCTCCGGCTTCCGGGGCGCGGTTCAGTGTGGGATCCAGCAGCACCTCTTTCCCGAGGGCCTCTTCAAAATCCGCCTTGGTCAGAATACCCGGCCGGAGGATCATAGGAACATCCCCCGTCATATCGATGACGGTGGACTCGATCCCCACACGGCAGTCGCCGCTCTTCAGGATGGCCTCGATGCGGCCGTCCAGATCGTCGATGCAGTGCTGGGCTGTGGTGGGACTGGGCTTGCCGGACAGGTTGGCGCTGGGCGCCGCAATAACACATCCCGACATGCGGATCAGGTCCCTTGCCACCGGATGATCCGGCATACGGATCCCCACCGTATCCAGCCCGCCGGTGGTCACGTCCGGAACCACGGGAAGGCGCGGCACGATCATGGTCATGGGTCCCGGCCAGAAG
>CAMOGZ010000212.1 GCA_946614405.1 uncultured Eubacterium sp.
TAATGAGAATGACACACTGCTTGCGGCGATCCGGGAGATCGGTGAGGAGCTGGGCATCCCCATCTGCTTTGACTGGGAGGCCTATGCTGTTAGCTCGTCCAAAGCCCGGTCGGATGCTTTGTTTGCAGAGCTGGGGATCCCTGCGCCGGAGCACTATCCCGGCGGCAAAGCCCCCTATATCGTCAAGCCCACAGGCTTCAGCGGATCCGAAGGTGTGAGACGCATGGAGACGGCCGAAGAAGTAGAGCAGTTCCTGGCCTCTGTCTCTGACCCATCGGAGTGGATCGCCGAGGAATACCTGGAGGGCCGCTCCTACTCCATCGAAGTCATCGGAAACGGCCGGGAGTACCGGACTTATCAGATCACGGAGATCCACATGGACAGTGTCTACGACTGCTGCATGGTGACGGCCCCGTGCCCGGAGCTCACGGAGGAGCAGGTGCGCTCCTTTGAGGACATCGGCAGACGGCTGGGAGAGCACTTCCGCCTGAGGGGGATCATGGATGTGGAAGTCATCGATGATCACGGCACGCTGAAGGTCCTGGAGATCGACGCCAGGCTGCCCAGTCAGACCCCTCTGGCTATTTACTTCTCCACGGGGGTCAACTTCCTGGCGGAGCTTGCGTCTGTGACCCTGACGGGGGAGTTCCCGTGCACAAAGCCCACCGCGCCCAGGTTCTCAGCCTATGAGCATTACCGCATCACGGAAGGGGAGCTGGTCCAGGAGGGAGAGCACATGATGAGCACGGCTGGTCCCTTAAGCCTTATTGAAGATTTCCCATGGACGAAGGTACTGGTGGCAGATGAGATGCCGGGACACGGAGAGTTCCGCGGCATCTTCATCAACAGCGAGGAAACGGCAGAGGAACTGGAGAGAATCCGCGCACGTCTCTACGGCGCACTGGAAAGAAGATTAGCAAGGAACGGATAAATGGAAAAGTATACGATCACACAGCAGAACCGCCTCACGGAACTGAATGCGGACGCGGCGGCCTGCGAAGAAGAATTTGAAACCAAACAGGAACGGGATCAGGCCTTCCGCCAGCTGGAGAAGAAGCTGGTTACGGAGAGTCGCCTGGACATCGATGATCTGCTGAATCACCGGCACGTTCCCCGGGCGGTGAGAAACGGTCAGCAGCTGGAAGGGTGGCTGCAGTCAGAAGGTTTCACCAAGGTGGTAACGCCCACCATCATCTCCCGAAAGATGCTGGCGGACATGACCATCGACGAAGAGCACAAGCTCTTTGAACAGGTTTTCTGGCTGGACGGCAAGAAGTGTCTGCGGCCCATGCTGGCTCCCAATCTCTACGTAGTGATGCGGGAGCTGCACCGGGTCACTTCGGAGCCGGTGAAGATCTATGAGATCGGCTCCTGCTTCCGCAAGGAATCCCAGGGTGCCCAGCACATGAGCGAATTCACCATGCTGAACTGCGTGGAACTGGCCTATGTGGAAGAGGGCGGTCAGCTGGAGGAACTGAAGAGGCTGGCCCACCGCTCCATGGAAGTTCTGGGGATCCCGGAATCAGAATATGAGCTGGTTGTGGAGGAGTCCACCGTCTATGGTCATACCGTGGACATCGAGGTCAACGGCATGGAGGTGGCTTCCGGCTCCTACGGACCCCATTTCCTGGACGCCAAATGGGGCGTCTTCGATACCTGGGTCGGCATCGGATTCGGCATCGAACGCCTGACCATGGCACTGGAGAAGAGCCGCACCATCAAACGGTACGGCAAGAGCATAACCTTTATCGACGGACAGCCGCTGAATATCTGATCGTGAGGTGATTTCAATGACGAGACTGACGACGGAATGGATCTCCCATATCGTCACCGGTATGGAGGAATATGACCGTGTCCTGAAGTCGAAGACCGGCATCGGCCTGGCTGAGCTTTCGGCCCGATGCGCCGGAATGGATCCGGCGGACTTTGCTGCGGCTGCGGCAGGGAGACGCGTGGCCTGCATTCCCATCACACAGGGGGAGGGCATCATCGGGTCATTCTCCGAGAGCGTTGCCTCCATCGTTTCGGCACTGGGGGCGGAAGCCTTTGTGACCCGGGCCACGGACGTGGACGGGATCTGGGAGGCGAGAGAAGCCGGCGCGGATGTGCTGTTCTTCGCCGACGATACCCGTTACCTGGCGCTGAACGTAAAGACCGGAGCCTGTGGAGAGAACAATTACGCCACAGCTCTTGGCTATGTGAAGGTGCTGGAGGCTCTGATGGAGTTCCACGGCCTGGACATCCGAAGTGAGCGGATCCTGGTGATCGGACTGGGACTGGTGGGCCGCATCGCCACAGAGATCCTGGACGAGATGGGCGTGGACTACATCGTCTACGACCATGATTCCACCACCCTGGAGGGCTATGACTGCTACAAACTGCAGTCCCCGGAAGAGATCCGGGAGTATCCTTATGTGCTGGATTTCACCAACCAGGGCGGCTGGCTGGGAAGAGGCGATCTGGCTCGGGAGGTGCTCTATGCCACCCCCGGCGTGCCCTATTCACCGGATGATGCATTGGCGGAGCGGATCGAGCCCTGCGCTGTGCACGATGAGCTGGAGATCGGGACGGCAGTGATGCTGGCCCTGGCCCTTGCGTGATTTTGGAATGTATGGTAATCTGAATAGAGAAAAACCGGCGGCATTGGCGCCGCCGGTCTGACATGGGGT
>CAMOGZ010000213.1 GCA_946614405.1 uncultured Eubacterium sp.
CATTTCGATGGCAAGGTATGATATAATGAATATGAACATGTTGTCAGAAATGAGGTGGAGAAATTGAAGAAGACGCTGTGTTTGTATTATTCGAGGACGGAGAGCACCCGGATCATCATGGAGCAGATCGCGAAGGATCTGGAAGGGGAGCTTGTGGAGTACACGGACGGGAAGAAGCGGTCTGGTGCGCTGGGATATCTGAGCGCCTGCATCGATTCTTACAGGAAGCCGCCCCAGATCTGGCCTTTGGAGACGAAGCTGCCGCTGGGGGAGTATGACCGGGTGATCATCGGATGTCCGGTTTGGGCGGAGAAGCCTTGCATCATCGTGGAAGGTCTGTTGGCACAGTACGGGGATGCGCTGCCGGAGGAGGTTTACTTCGTGGTGACTCATTCCTCCACAAAGTCTTACGACAAGAGGATCGAAAAGCTGGACCAGTATCTGAAGAGCCCGCACCGGGGTCATCTGTCCCTGAGCACCAAGAAGGGGAGCGCGGCTAAGGCAGTCGCGGAATTCGTGGAAGAACTACAATAAGACAAAAAAAGGAAAAACCCAAGGGAGACACACCTTGGGTTTCTTGCTCATTGCATGTGTATTTAGCTTATACACGGGTGGGGACGGGTGAGCTTTACTCAGCTTTCGCTGCGTTGAATCTCTTGGTTACCTGGGATACCTTTCTGGAAGCAGCCTGCTTGGAGATGGTGTGCTTTGCAGCAGCCTTCTTCAGCTTCTTCTCTGCCAGAGTTCTCAGTTCAGCAGCCTTGTCCATGTCGCCATCGGCAACAGCTCTCTCGAAATCCTTCAGAGTGGACTTGATCATTTCCTTGATTCTGCGGTTCTGAGCGGTCTTCTTGTTGATAACTTTGATTCTTTTCTTTGCGGATTTAATGTTTGCCATTTTAAATTTTCACCCCACTATTCTTAAATTTTCAGCTTGATAACGCTAAATTCGCAACTATGAGTATACTATACTGTTATTGATATTTCAAGTGGTTTTTGGTACAATAATCTCTGTATGACACTAGTATGAATAATCAAGAGGAAATATAGATGAGTTATTTGGATTATATACGCAATTTCAGCATTATCGCCCACATTGACCACGGCAAGTCCACGCTGGCGGACCGGATCATCGAGAACACCGGTCTGGTGGCCCACCGGGATATGAAGGAGCAGTTCCTGGACAATATGGACCTGGAGCGGGAGCGCGGCATCACCATCAAGCTGCAGACCACCCGCCTGGTCTACAAGGCCAAGGACGGCAATGAATATATCTTCAACCTGATCGACACACCGGGTCATGTGGACTTCACCTACGAGGTCTCCCGGAGCCTGGCTGCCTGCGAAGGCGCCGTCCTGGTGGTGGACGCCACCCAGGGCGTGGAAGCACAGACCATGGGGAATGTCTATCTTGCCATGGACGAGGATCTGGAGATCCTGCCATGCCTGAACAAGATGGACCTGGCCAGCGCCCGTCCGGAAGAGACCAAGCAGGAGATCGAGGACATGATCGGCATCGACGCCATGGATGCACCCTGTGTATCCGCCAAGGCCGGCACCGGCATCGAGGAGCTTCTGGAGCGCATCGTGGAACAGATCCCGCCACCGGATGGGGACGAGCATGCGCCGCTGAAGGCTTTGATCTTCGATTCCCTTTACGATAATTACAAGGGCGTGGTGATCTACACCCGCATCTTCGACGGCACCGTCAAGGTGGGCGACATGATCCGCCTGATGGCCACCGGAAAGAAATACGAGGTCACAGAGGTCGGCGTCATGGCGCCGGGCCACGTGCCCACCCAGTTCCTGCGGGCCGGCGACGTAGGCTACATCTGCGCCAGCATCAAGCAGGTAAAGGACGCCCGCGTGGGTGACACCATCACCCTGGACAAGAACCCCACGGAAGAGGCGCTTCCGGGCTACAAGAAGATCCAGTCCATGGTCTACTGCGGCATCTACCCCGCTGAGGGGGAGAAGTACGAGTCCGTCAAGGACGCCCTGGAGAAGCTGCAGGTCAACGATGCGGCATTCCTCTTTGAGCCGGAGACATCCACGGCCCTGGGCTTTGGATTCCGCTGCGGATTCCTGGGACTGCTGCACATGGAGATCATCGTGGAGCGGCTGGAGCGGGAGTTCGACCTGGCGGTGGTCACCACTTCCCCCAGCGTCGTGTACAAAGTCGTACTGAACGATGGTTCTGTCCGCATGATCCAGAACCCCACCAACCTGCCGGAGCCCACAGAGATCGACCATATTGAAGAGCCCATCGTCAAGGCGGACATCATGATCCCCAAGGATTACGTTGGCGCCATCATGGAACTCTGCCAGCAGAGAAGGGGCAAGATGCTGTCCATGGACTACATCACCACTGATCGTGTGGATCTTCATTACGAGCTGCCTTTGAACGAGGTCATATATGACTTCTTCGATGCTCTGAAGTCCAAGACCAGAGGCTACGGGTCCCTGGACTACGAGTTCATTCGGTATGAGAAGTCTCAGCTGGTGAAGCTGGACGTGCTCCTGAACAAGGAGCTGGTGGATGCTTTCTCCATGATCGTCCACGAGTCCAATGCCTATACCAGAGGACGTTTCGTCTGTGAGAAGCTGAAGGAGATCATTCCGATGCACCAGTTCGAGGTGCCCATCCAGGCGG
>CAMOGZ010000214.1 GCA_946614405.1 uncultured Eubacterium sp.
CACGGACTGCAGCAGGTCGCAGACCACGTTGGCGATCTGAGATACCGCCAGGGCAGAAGTCCCCAGAAGTCCGAAGGCCGCATAGGTCAGGGACACGGAGAAGGCCCAGCTTCCCTCGGTCAGAAGCACCGGGGAGGCCATCTTCATCACGTCCTTAAACAGCCCCGCGTCGAAATCCCGCAGCTCCGCCAGGTTCGCCCGGAAGGGGTGATCTTTCTTCATATATACATAGGCCAGCAGCGCCCCGGCTTCGAAGATGCGGGCGATCAGGGTGGCGATGGCGGCGCCTTCCACTCCCAGCGCCGGCGCGCCGAACTTGCCGAAGATCAGCACGTAGTTCAGGGTGGCGTTGATGGCCAGGGCGATGGCGGCGATGGCGGTGGCCACGTTCAGCATCTGGATGGCCCGGGAGTTGTACGAGATCACCATGGCGATGCCGGAGACCACGTAGGATATACTGGCAATGCGCAGGTACTGCACGCCGAACGCGATGACTTCAGGATCCTTCGAGAAAATGTGGATCACCTGCGCGCCAAGGCTTTGTGCAATGAGAAAGAAGCCTAAGGACCACAGGATGCCCACGGCATAGTCGATGCCCAGGACCCGCTTGATCCCGGCGAAATCCCGGGCGCCGAAGTACTGGCTCATGTACACGCTGGCCCCCGCTAAGAGGCCGAACAGGGACACCATGAACACAAAGTACAGCTGGTTCGCTGCGCCCACTGCGGCCAGGGGCTGCTCCCCCAGCTGGCCGATCATCAGGGTGTCGATGAGGTTCAGGCCGATGCTGATCAGGTTCTGGATCACCACCGGGATGCCGATGATAAGTAGTTTTTTGAGAAAATCTTTGTCCATAGTCATGAAAAAAGCGGAGCATGTGCCCCGCCCAGGTCTGCTACTCGAACAGCGGCGTGGAGAAGTAACGCTCCGCTGTGTCCGGGAGAATGGTGACGACGGTCTTGCCCTTGCCCAGGTTCTTCGCCAGCTTCAGGGCTGCGGCTACGTTGGTGCCGCTGGAGATACCACAAAGGATACCTTCCTTCTCTGCCAGATCCTTGGATGTCTGCAGTGCCTCGTTGTCGGAGATGATGCAGATGTCGTCGTAGATGTCGGTGTTCAGCACCGCCGGGATCAGGCCGTCCCCGATGCCCATCTGGATGTGGGTGGTCACGGTGCCGCCGGCGAGGATCGCTGCATTCTTCGGCTCCACCGCCCAGATCTCGATGTTGGGGTTCTGGGCTTTCAGGGTCTCGCCGATGCCGGTGATGGTGCCGCCGGTGCCGATCCCCGAACAAAACCCATCGATGGGGCCTGCCACCTGCTCCAGGATCTCCAGTGCCGTGTGGTGACGGTGTACCATGGGGTTGGCAGGGTTCTCAAACTGCTGAGGGATGAAGACGTTCGGGTCCTTCTCCGCCATCATGTTGGCTCTGCGTACGCAGTCGTCGATGCATTCGCCGATGTTGCCGGCATCATGGACCAGGCGAACTTCCGCACCGTAGTGCTCTACCAGGAGCCTGCGTTCCTTGCTGACAGAATCCGGCATGATGATGATGGTCTTGTAACCCTTGACGGCGCCGACCAGCGCCAGGCCGATGCCCTGGTTGCCGCTGGTGGGCTCCACGATGATGGAGCCGGGGCCGATGAGGCCGTCTTCCTCTGCCTTGCAGATCATATTGTATGCGGTGCGGGTCTTGATGGATCCGCCCACGTTCAGTCCTTCGAATTTTACAAGTACCCGGGCTCCCTCGGGATCGGGCATCCTGTTGAGCTGGATCATCGGTGTATGACCGATGGCTTCCAGAATGTTGTTGTATACCATACTTATTCTCCTGCTGATTCCTCCACAGCCCTGTAACTTGTGCGCTGCGGGGTAAAGTCTGACTAAATAAGTATACCACAAACTTGCATCTTTACAACATGAAATATACAAAAAACAAGCGGCCCGAAGGCCGCCTGCTTTCAAAAAGTCATTTACATGCGTTTCTTATTTGGTGGAAGCGTCGTACAGAGCCTCAGCGTTGTCCCACTCAGCAATGATTTCCGGGATAACCTTGTACAGGTCGCCTACGATACCGAAGTCAGCAACTTCGAAGATCGGAGCATCCGGATCCTTGTTGATAGCAACGATGAAGTCGGAAGTCTGCATTCCAGCCAGGTGCTGGATAGCTCCGGAGATTCCGCAAGCGAAGTAGATCTTCGGCTTAACGGTGGTTCCGGTCTGTCCTACCTGGTGAGAGTGATCGATCCAGCCAGCGTCTACAGCTGCACGGGAGGAACCAACAACTCCGCCAACCTTGTCAGCGAATTCCTTGATCAGTTCGAATCCGGAAGGATCGCCCAGTCCACGTCCGCCGGAGCAGATGATGTCAGCGTCAGTCAGGGAAACCATTTCCTTAGCGGACTTAACAACATCCTTGATGGTGATGTGGATATCTTCAGCCTTCAGAGTGGTAGCGAAATCAACGACTTCACCGGTAGCACCCTCAACAGGCTCTCTCTTCTGCATTACGCCAGGACGTACGGTGGACATCTGCGGTCTGGTTCTCGGGCAGATGATGGTAGCCATCAGGTTTCCGCCGAATGCCGGACGGGTCTGCTTGATTCCTGTGGAAGGATCATCCGGATCCAGTGTGGAGGT
>CAMOGZ010000215.1 GCA_946614405.1 uncultured Eubacterium sp.
GGATTGCAGCAGCTGCAGAACCTTGCCTTGCAAGGGAAAGCGGTATCGATCGCGGATGGAATTTACGTACACCAAGATTATGTTAACTATATAAAAGATGCAGTTTTTACGATTCTGGATACCTATTATACTAAAAATCCGCTGCTGTCCGCCATGCCGCGGGAGGAACTGCGCAGCAAGCTGGGCGGTGCGGTGAAGGTGACCGATACGAAGAATCTGGATCGGGTGCTGCAGTATCTAGGAGAGACGGGCGTGCTGGCCATGACGCCCTCGACGGCAGGCAAGCAGGGCTACACGGTGCAGTTTACGAAAGCGCAGCTGCGTCTGATCGAAGAGCTGCTAAAGATTTATAAGCAGGCAGGCTGTGAGAGCCCCGATCCCGACGAAGCTTTTGCCGGCCGCAAGGATAAAGAAGACTGCAAACGCCTGGTCGCAGCATTGTGTGCCGATGGGCGGCTCACCCGCGTAAGCGGCAAGTTCTGCCTGGACAGTGCATTTCTGCAGCAGACCATCGCCTGGATCCGCGAGACCATTCAGACCAACGGTTCCATAACTCTTGCCGAACTGCGCGACCACCTGAACACCTCCCGCAAATATGCCCTGATGATCCTCGAATACTGCGACAATGCGAAGATCACCAGGCTGCAGGACGACAGAAGGGTGTTCTATTAGAATTATTTATAAATTTATAAGATGCTTTGCATTGTCCGATAAATCGGAAAATGGTAAAATTATTTGAAAGGTAAAGAACATTCGGTTGATGATTGCGGGAGAGCGCGGTAGGCGCACCGAAGGCGTAAGTTCTCTGTCCCCGGCCAGGGCGGAGGGCGATTATCTCAGGTAAACGGACCGCAGTCGGACGAAACTCTGGAGAGCGTAAGCACCGAAGGGGCAATTTCCGGACACAATTTCCGAAACCAGATTTGTGGAAAGAAACTCTCAGGTTAGTGTACAGAGCAGGAAGGCATTTTGTTTTCCTGTTCTTTTTATTTGCCGAAAGGAAACCGCTTTGATCATCCTCACGAACAACCCGGACGTAATGGAAACCATGACAGAACGCGACGTTCGCTTCGTCGACGGAACCTACCGGGACGTGCTCATCAAGGCGAGGGATCTGGTGCATCAGGGTCACCGGCTGCTCTCCCATCCGCTGATGGGGAGCCTGAAGCCCAACGAGACCCCGTACCGCACCATTGTCCTCAGCGGCTCCGGCGGACCCCTGGATACGGACAGCCTGCTGCTGATCGAAAACGCCATCGAAACGTTCGATAAGTTTGCGAAGGTCACCCGTCCGGACCGGGGCATCAACACCCCGCAGGAGATGCTGGCGGATTTCCGGCTCATCGACCTGAGTCTCATACAGAGTATGGAGGTAAATGAATGAAGTTAGAATTGGGTATCATCAAGATCTCGGATATTCAGTTCGGCAGCGAAAGCAAGGTGGAAGGCTCCACTTTGTACGTCAACAAAGACGAGGTAAAGGCCCTCATCCTGGAGGATGAGACCTTTGCGAGCTGCGAACTGGACATCGCGAGACCCGGTGAATCCGTGCGCATCGCTCCGGTGAAGGACGTCATCGAGCCCCGGGTCAAGGTATCCGGCGAAGGCGGCGTGTTCCCCGGCTGGATGGCGAAGGTGAAGACCGTGGGAAGCGGCCGCACCAACGTTCTGAAAGGCGCTGCCGTGGTCACCACCGGTAAGATCGTCGGATTCCAGGAAGGGATCATCGACATGTGCGGAGAGGGCGCCCAGTATACGCCGTTCTCCCAGCTGAACAACCTGGTGCTGTGCCTGGAGCCTGTCGAAGGCACCCTGCAGCACGCCTACGAGAAAGCCGTGCGCCTGGCCGGTCTGAAGACCGCCACTTATCTGGGCAAGCTGGCGAAGGACATCGAAGCGGAGGAGATCCGCACCTACGAGACCCCGAGCATCACGGAAGGCATCAAACTCTATCCGGATCTGCCCAGAGTGGGCTACGTCCTGATGCTGCAGTCCCAGGGCCTGCTGCACGACACCTACGTCTACGGCGTGGACGCCAAGCAGTCCCTCACCACGATGATCTATCCGACCGAGACCATGGACGGCGCCATCATCAGCGGCAACTGCGTGTCCGCCTGCGACAAGAACACCACGTATCATCACTTAAACAACCCCGTCATCGAAGATCTGTACGCCCGACACGGCAAAGATCTCAACTTTGTAGGGGTCATCATCACGAACGAGAACGTCTACTTGGCCGATAAGGAGAGATCCTCCGACTGGTCCGCCAAACTGTGTGAGTACCTGGGCCTGGACGGCGCCATCATCTCCCAGGAAGGCTTCGGCAACCCCGATACCGACCTCATCATGAACTGCAAGAAGATCGAAGCCAAGGGCGTTAAGACCGTCATCATCACCGACGAATATGCGGGTCAGGACGGCGCTTCCCAGTCCCTGGCGGACGCCGACATCGCGGCCAACGCCTGCGTCACCGGCGGCAACGCCAATACCGTCATCCATCTGCCGAAGATGGACAAGGTGATCGGCCACATCGAATACGTGGACAAGATCGCCGGCGGCTGGAGCGGTTCTCTGCAGGAAGACGGCTCCATCATCGCGGAGCTCCAGGTCATCACCGGAGCCACCAACGAGATGGGCTTCA
>CAMOGZ010000216.1 GCA_946614405.1 uncultured Eubacterium sp.
GTGCCATAGCGATCTCCAGTCTCTTGATAGCCAGAGGATACTCAGCACGGCAGTAAATGATTCCTTCCGTTGCGCCCATGGCGAATCCGCCGATGATCATTCCTTCCAGTACGGAATGGGGGTCGCCCTCCAGTACGGAACGATCCATGAATGCGCCCGGATCTCCCTCGTCTGCGTTACAAACGATGTACTTCTCTCTGCCCGGGTTTCCCTTAGCGGCATTCCACTTGAACCATGTGGGGAATCCGGCACCGCCTCTTCCTCTCAGGTTGGAGATCTTGATCTCGTTGATGACCTCATCCTGAGTCATGGATGTGATGACCTTCTTAGAAGCCTCATATCCGCCGATGGCGATGTACTCTTCAATATGTTCCGGGTTGATAACGCCGCAGTGACGGAGTACCACACGCTCCTGCTTTGCCAGGAACTGCTGGTCTTCTTCCGAAATGGCGTATTCTTCAACCGGGTTTCCGCCCTTCAAGTGTTCGGAAACGATTCTCTCAACCTTGTCCGGCTGGACCTTGACGTATCTGGTCATCTTGCCTGCCTCGTCGTAAACGTCGACGATCGGCTCCAGATAGCAGGTTCCAACACATCCGGTTATAGTCAGATCTGCGTCCACATTCTGGCTCGCGAGCTGTGCCTTGAATTCATCTTCTGTCTTCTTGGCACCGGTAGCGATTCCGCAGCTTCCCTGTCCGATTACTACTTTCATTGATGCACCTCCTACGCTCTGCTTCTGATCTCATCCAGGATCTGTTTTACCTTATCCTTGGTCAGATTTCCGTAAGTTTCGTCACCGTCACTGCTTCTGACCATCATAACCGGGGCCAGTGAGCAGCATCCGAGACAAGCAACATTGTTCAGCGTAAAGATGCCGTCTCCCGTTGTTTCTCCATCCTGAATCTCAAGATGCTCACAGATTGCTTCCTCAATGCTGTCTGCGCCATTAACATGGCAGGCAGTTCCCTTGCACAGCATGATCAGATACTTTCCGATCGGCTGCAGTCTGAACTGCGCATAGAATGTTGCAACTCCATAAATCTTGGCCGGTGCGATTCCCGTCGCATCAGAAATATGATTTATACAGTCAACAGACAGATATCCATAGATATCCTGGGCCTTCTGCAAGATCGTGATCAAGCTGCCCGGTACCTTTGCGTACTGGTCCAATACAGGCTGAAGTTCAGGGAACTGTTCCTTATTGGCTCCACCGCAGCAACAATTTTTTTCACTCATGTGCGATTCCTCCTGTTGTTTCTATACTGCTAAGGAATTTCTCGCAGGAAATCCCCACAATACTCCCATTATTATACAAAAAACCGAAAACAAAATCAACGCATTCGCCCTCGTTACTTATTTAACTTTCTTTCCCGGCTTTCTGAACCGAAAAAGAATCACCTCTCAGCGAGGTGATTCTATCTTGTCGTTTCACTATATTAAGCACCGATCCTGGCAATGAACATCTCCAGTGCAAGCTGGGGGCTCATCATTCCTGTGATGATGTCCATATAAGCCTCATAGGCCGACAGCATCATGGACCGCATCTCCGCCAGGGAATAGCGTCTGACATAATTCATGGCCTTCTTCACCCGGAACTCGTGGACGCCGGTATACTTGCTGATGGCCGCCGGGCTGCGCAGTCCCCTGTCGGAATCCATAAACTCCCGGATGGACAGCATCAGCTCCACCTGGGAGATGATGGCTGCCGCAATGGGAATGGCGCCGTAGGCGTCCTCCTTCATCTTGTTATACAGGATCTCCAGTGCCTTGGTCTTATCGTTGCCGCTGATCCCGTCGATCAGGTTGAAGATGAAGGTGTCTCCGTCTCCGGAGATGGTGGACTGGATGTCCTCCCGGCTCACCCGGTCTCCGCCGTATGCGATGAGTTTGCGGATGTCATTTTCGAAATGAAAGAGACGGTATTCGCTCTCATTATTCCGGTATCCCGTGGCTTCCACCAGGAAATGAAGATCCGCCTGACTGATTTCCACACGGGCGCTCCGGAACCGCTTCCGGGCAAAGGAGATCAGCTCCGTGTCCGTCAGCTTGCCGAACTCGTAGCAGCTCCCCTGCTTCTTCAGCGCCTTCACCAGCTTGCTCCGGCCGTCGGTCTCTTCATTGGAAAACACCACGATGGCACCGGGATTGGGATCCTTGATATACTTCAGGATCTGATCGACTCCGTCTTCCCCATAGCCGGCCACCGACTTGAGATTCTTCAGGGGAGTCATATTCTTCACCCATACCACTCTCTTCTCCGAAAGCATGGGAAAGGTCTCGCAGGCCGATACGATCTCTGCAGGAGAAGCAGCAGTCCCGTCAAGGACTGCATAGTCCATTGCCTCCGTGGCAGGCTGTACGTATTTCTTTCGGATGGCATCCACCGCCCACTTTACCAGGTACTGTTCCACACCATACATCAGGACGACGGCGCCGATCCGGTCCGCCTTCAGATCCCCGGAAAAAGTCTGAAACCCGGCTTCTTTCTGTTTTTTTGACACCATATCAAAAGTTTTCCTCTCTTTTTGCGGATCGCGATAGCTCCATCCCGGTCCGTTCTGTATATCATTATACCTTTTTTCTCTAATTTTTCAATCACCGCCGGACTGGGGTGCCCGTAATTGTTC
>CAMOGZ010000217.1 GCA_946614405.1 uncultured Eubacterium sp.
TTATTATAGACTTTCTCTGCGAAGCCCAGGAAGTCCCGGACCTGCAGGATGGTGCCGTCGTCCAGTACGGCCTGGCCGCTGAACCGGCCGAAGACCTGATGCTGGTCGGAGCAGATCAGCTTGACATCGGTTTTGCTGGCTCGGTCCAGGATGGGCATGAACACCATCTCGAAGCGGCCGTCGTCGGAATCAAAGGTCCAGGGCGACAGGAAATCCGGCTCCGTGTTCATAGTCTCCATCTCCACGCCGGAGGGCATGCAGCAGCCGCCGCGGGTGCGGTACATCTGGGCTTTGTCCGGGATGTGGAAAGTGACCTGGCCCAGCTTGTGAGCCCGTCCATCGTAGAAGAGCATGTTCTCGGAGGCAGCAGAGGTGTCGCCGAAGCCGTAGCCGATGTTCCACCCGAACCGGTGGCCATCCAGCATGCCCTGGGCGGCGCCCCAGTACCATGTGTTCTTGTAGGTCCAGACGCCCCGGCCCCAGTCCAGGAGGCCGAAGGACTGACCCTCGGGATATTCGTAACGCTTGCCGTCGAACTCCACCCAGCCGGTGGCGGGCATAGCGATGATCTTCTGATTATAATAGAAGGCCGTCTCCTTCTCCGCAAAAGGCGTGGCGATGACCATGCTGTCCTGGGACAGGTTCTCCAGGCGGATCTCTCCGCGGATGGGCTTGCCCTGGCAGAACTTGTCCATGCGGAATGTCAGCACCCGGAAGCCATCATCGTGGCGGAAGGCGATCTCATAGCCCCTGCCGGAGGTCACGGTGTCCCCTTCGACAGAGCTTACAGGGAGGTCCTTCTTTCCCAGGGTCATGATCTGCATAGGGGATGCAGTGTGCTCCCACTCCTCCCGGAAATCCAGTAGGGAGATGCTGTCCAGCCCCATGTAGGAGTTGTCGTCGATGGTCAGAGCCACAGCAAAGTCCTCGCAGGTCACAAGGTAGTAGTCCCACTCCTTCAGACGAAGCGGGCCGCCTTTCACTGCGTTACGGTCGTAGTCCAGGATCAGGCTTGTGGCGTAACCCGGCTCAGTGAGTACGCCGCGGGCATCCAGAAGCGGATGGCGTTCTTTGATCTGATGCATAGGATCCTCCTTTGCGTATGCGGCAGCCGGGCGTGGCCGGGCCGCAGGGTGCGTGATTGCCGCCGACCTCAAAGCGTAGTCCTCGGCCGGCTCCAGGTCACTAAAATACTTCCTCTGCCTCGGGCTGCAGTTTGCGGTTGTAGCCGATGGCGAGGATGTTCATTACTTCATATCCTTCCGGTATGTCCAGAAGCTGGTGCATGGCCTCGGTGGCGGTGATGCCGGATCCGTCGGGGCCCATGCGCCCGTCCATGTGGATCCAGTTGCAGCCCAGCCCCCGCTCCTCGCAGGCCAGCATGATGTAGGTGGAAACCACCGACAGATCCTCCCGCCAGAGTTTGGACTGGCGAAGGTCGATCATGGGGACGATGGCAACATTACAAAATGCCAGGGGACCGGTGCCCATGGATTTGGATGCGGCAAGCTGACGGATCAGTTCCTTATTCCGCACCACAATGAACCGCACGGGGTCACCGCCCCAGCGGCATGGCGCGTAGCTCGCGATCTCCAGAATCTCCGCTACCGTCTCCTCGGAAACGGGATCCGGCAGGAACACAAAGCCGTCTCGCCTGTTTTTTACTAGCTCCAGAAGTTCCATTATTCTCCTCACTATAAATCGTTCTTTTCTGTCAATTTATCATATCATAAACTAACTTTATTACCACGAATTATGCTCAAATTCTGATTTTTACACAAATACGTTTTTGTCTCTCCTGCGAACAGAAAAATTGTGGATAGCTCCCTCTTGACAACTTTCAGACCCTATCAATACCATTGATATTTCAACGTTTACAGGAGTTCCACTTATCAACATGCATAAGTGGAATAAATTGTATACAATCTTCGGATACCCTGTGGAAAAGGCCCCCTTTTCCCATAATTACGCGAAGAATCGCTTGTTGAAAATCGTTTGTTCTTTTGCGAACAAAAGTTGACATAAAACAAATTCCTTAATATTTATTTAGAAAATTTTTTGGGAATTTCTTGCAAATTTACCCTGAAACTGATAGTTCTGGGAGTATCCATTCCGTCGAAGAGGATCTGGCTCGCCCGACGCTCATGATCCACCGAGATCACCTCTCCCTCACCGAAAATGGCATGGGAAACTCGCATCCCGGGAGCGATCTCCGGCTGGGCGGAATCCCGGTCCATGATCTCATCCTTCCGGCGGATGTAGTCACGGGTCATGCGGATCAGCCCCTCCTGCGGGGGCTTGGTATAATCCAAGAGCTCCTGGTCGATGTCCAGCACGAACCGCGAGGGGTACCTGGGGGATCCGTCGATGTTCAGGCCGTCGGACATGGTCAGGGTCAGCGACTTCTCCGCCCTGGTCATAGCCACAAAGGCCAGCCGCCGCTCTTCCTCCATCTCCTGCCGGGTCCGGATCCTCCTGGATGGGAAGATCCCCTCGTTCATCCCACAAAGGATCACGTGAGGGAATTCCAGTCCCTTGGCGGCGTGGACCGTCATCAGCTTCACCTTCTCATGCTGCTCCGCCACATCCGCATTGGTGAACAGCG
>CAMOGZ010000218.1 GCA_946614405.1 uncultured Eubacterium sp.
GTTGGGCAGGGCCTGCCTTTGTTCATGCCCAAGGGAACCAAGATTATCCAGAAGATGCAGCGGTGGATCGAGGACCTGGAGGAATACGAGTGGGGTTATGTGCGGACCCGGACGCCTCTGATGGCCAAGTCTACATTATATAAGATCTCCGACCACTGGTACCACTACAAGGACGGCATGTTCCTCCTGGGTTATGACGACCTGGATGAGGTCATGGCGGCGGAGGACCGGTCCGATGAGATCCGCGGCGTCCAGGACCTGAACCTGATCGAGCATGACGCGGACGCGGATGTGTTCGCCCTGCGGCCCATGACCTGCCCCTTCCAGTACTATGTCTACAAGGCCAAGCAGCACAGCTACCGTGACCTGCCCTACCGGATGGGCGAGACGTCGACCCTGTTCCGGAATGAGCAGGCGGGCGAGATGCACGGACTGACCCGTGTCCGCCAGTTCACCATTTCCGAGGGACATCTGGTCTGCACACCGGAACAGATCAACGAGGAATTCAAGAACTGTGTCAACCTGGCCAAGTACTGCCTGACCACCCTGGGACTGGAAGACGCGGTGACCTACCGCTTCTCCAAGTGGGATCCGGACAACGCGGACCACTATCTGGGAACAGCGGAGGACTGGGACCGTGTACAGGATGCCATGCGCGTGATCCTGGACGAGATCGGACTGGAGTACACCGAGGCGGCGGGCGAAGCGGCCTTCTACGGACCCAAGCTGGATATCCAGGCCAAGAACGTCTACGGCAAGGAAGACACCATGATCACCATCCAGCTGGATATGTTCCTGGCGGAACGCTACGACATGTACTACATCGACAGCGACGGCCAGAAGAAGCGTCCCTACATCATCCACCGGACGTCCATCGGCTGCTACGAGCGGACCCTGGCATGGATGATCGAGAAGCACGCCGGCAAGCTGCCCACATGGCTTTGTCCGGAGCAGGTCCGCGTCCTTCCGGTATCCGAGAAGTTCGCGGAGTATGCAAAGGCTGTCCATGCTGAGCTGCGCAAGGCAGGCGTGGATGTCACGGTGGACAACAGCTCCGAGAGGATCGGCTACAAGATCCGCGCGGCCCAGATGGAGAAGATCCCCTACATGCTGGTGGTGGGCGGCAAGGAAGCCGAAGACGGAACGGTCTCCGTTCGTTCCCGGTTCGCCGGCGATGAAGGCGTGAAGCCCCTGGGCGAGTTCGTACAGCAGATCAGCGAGGAGATCCGCACCAAGGAATTCCGCAAGGATGAGCCCAAGGACGAGGAGAAGAAATAAGGCCGGGAAAGGGACAGGGATTGCCTGTTCATCTCCCGGAATGAAGAACGCTGCGGACCGGGCGGCCCTGCAGCAGGGGCCGGCTGCGCCGCAGCTGCTGCCATTGGAATGTTGAAAGGTACGATCAAATGGATGAAAAAAGAGTAAGAAGCGAAGTCGAGGAGATCGTCGAACTGGTGCTGCAGGACTATGACCAGGGGCGTGACATCGATAACATGAACATCTTCAACCTGCCGGACCGGGACGAGGTCATCAGCATCGTGGTCAAGCTCCTGCAGGTGCTCTTCCCCGGCTATTACCGGGACAAGGGCTACAAGTTCTACAACATGTACAGCAAGCTGAACCTGCAGCTGGAGGACATCATGTACTATCTGTCCCGGCAGATCGCCCTGGCCCTGGCCTACGATGAAGAGTACGGTATGATGTCCGAGGACGGCCGGGAAGAAGTGGCCCAGAAGATCGCCATCGAGTTTTTCCGCCAGATCCCCAAGATCCGGGCCAAGGTCAATACGGACATCCAGGCCACCTACGACGGTGACCCGGCGGCATTCAACAAGGAAGAGATCGTTCTGAGTTATCCGGGCCTGCTGGCCAGCACCATTTACCGTGTGGCCCACGAGCTGCACCTTCTGGGTGTGCGGATCCTGCCCCGGATGATGTCGGAGTATGCCCACAGCATCACCGGCATCGATATCCATCCGGCGGCCACCATCGGAGATTACTTCTTCATGGACCACGGCACCGGCATCGTGGTGGGCTCCACATCCGTCATCGGAGAACATGTGAAGATCTACCAGGGCGTGACCATCGGCGCGCTTTCCACCAAGGGGGGCCATGCCCTCCACGGGACCCGCCGTCACCCCACCCTGGAGGATAACGTGACCATCTACTCCGGCGCCTCCATCCTGGGCGGCAACACCGTCATCGGAGAAGGCTCCATCGTCGGCGGTAATGCGTTCATTACGTCATCCATCCCGCCGGGCAGCCGGATCAGCATGGAGAGCGGGAAATAGCGGCGCGGAGCCGGAAGCTGTCGCTGCGAGAAGAAACGAGGTGTGTTATGAGAATCATTTTTAACGAGGACCGTAAAGTCGTGGAAATGATCCGCGAGGGCCTGAAGAAGAAGGAAGGCTACTGCCCCTGCCGCCTGCAGAAGGTGGAAGAGAACATGTGCATGTGCCAGGAGTTCCGCGATCAGATCGCCGATCCCGACTTCGAAGGCTACTGCCACTGCAGACTGTATTACAAGGAGAAATAAGCATCGGCGCAAGCAAAGGCTGGCCGGGTCACCCATACGGACCCGGCCGGTTT
>CAMOGZ010000219.1 GCA_946614405.1 uncultured Eubacterium sp.
CATCTACGGTCTGAAGGAATATGCCGGCGTGCCCAGCGAGATGCTGGAGTGGCACGGACATAATGACTTCTACCACGCCGTATCCAACGCCACCACGGCCTGGCTTTACGGCTGCAGCGCCGTCAACTGCTCCCTGCTGGGGATCGGCGAGCGCACCGGAAACATTCCTCTGGAGGCCATGGTATTCGAATATGCGGCGCTCCACGGTTCCATGGACGGCATGGATCCCACGGCCATCACCGACATCGGCCGGTACTACCGGGATGAGATCGGATTCGAGATCCCGCCCAGAACACCCTTTGTGGGAGATGACTTCAACGTCACCAAGGCGGGCATCCACGCAGACGGCCTCATGAAAGACGAAGAGATCTACAACATTTTCAACACCAGAAAGCTCCTGAAGCGGGCGCCGGGCGTCACCATCAGCAAGACCTCCGGAGCCGCCGGGATCGCGTACTGGATCAACGAGCACTACGACCTCATCGGAAACCAGCAGGTGGGTAAGAACGACGACGTGGTAGTCACGCTGAAGAAGTGGGTGGACGCAGAATACGCAGCCGGCCGCACCACCAATATTTCCAACCGGGAGATCCGGGAGAAACTGAAGGAGATGAAATTCAATGATCGAATATAAGACAGTATCCCTGGCAAACCAGGTATTTGAACGGATCGAATACAGCATCCTCAGCGGCGAGTACGCCATCGGGGAAGTGATCAGCGAGAAAAGACTGGCAGCGGAGCTGGGCGTCAGCAGGACCCCGATCCGCGAGGCTCTCAGCCGGCTGGCGGCGGAGGGACTCATCGAGGATTCCCCCAACGGGACCGTGGTGGTGGGCATCACCGACAAGGATGTGGATGACTTCTATGAGCTGAAGCGCCGCATCGAGGGTCTGGCATTCCGCTGGGCCACGGAGCTCATCGACGAGGAGGGCCTGACGACCCTGAAGGAACTGGTGGAGCAGCAGGAGTTTTACGCGCAGAAGTGCGACGCCGCCAAGATCCGTGACCTGGATACGGAGCTCCATTCCACCGTATACCAGTACTGCGGAAGCAATGTATTCCGTGAGATTTTGACTACCATGCACCGGAAGATGCTGCGCTACCGTCAGGCCTCACTGGAGGCCAACAAAGCCCGGATCCCGGCTTCGATCGCAGAGCACCGGGCCATCCTGGAGGCCATGGGCGACCGGGATGCGGACAAAGTCGAGGAGCTGCTCCTGACCCACGTGGAGCATGCCTATCAGGGAATTTTGAAAGAAAGAGAAATGAGGAATAACAAGTAATGGGATATACGATCGCACAGAAGATAATCAAAGAACACCTGGTCAGCGGCACCATGGAAACGGGCACGGAAGTGGCTCTCCGCATCGATCAGACACTGACCCAGGACGCCACGGGGACCATGGCATATCTGGAATTTGAGACCATGGGGATCCCTCAGGTCAGAACAGAGCTGTCGGTGGCATACATCGACCATAACACGCTGCAGTCCGGGTTCATGAACGCCGACGACCACCGGTTCATCCAGTCCATGGCGAAGAAGTATGGTCTCCGGTTCTCCCGTCCCGGAAACGGTATCTGCCATCAGGTCCACCTGGAGCGCTTCGGCAAGCCGGGGAAGACCCTCATCGGCTCCGACAGCCACACTCCCACGGGAGGCGGCATCGGCATGCTGGCCTTCGGCGCAGGCGGCCTGGATGTTGCCGTGGCCATGGGTGGCGGCGCATACTACATCACCATGCCCAAGATGTACAAAGTCAACCTGACCGGCCATCTGAGACCCTTCGTGACGGCCAAAGACGTGTCGCTGGAGATCCTCCGTATCCTGTCCGTAAAGGGCGGTGTGGGAGCCATCATCGAATGGGGCGGCCCGGGGATCGAGACTTTGTCTGTACCGGAGCGCGCTACTATTACTAATATGGGAACGGAGCTTGGGGCAACCACCTCCATCTTCCCAAGTGATGAGACCACCAGGGCATTCCTCGCTGCAGAGGGAAGAGAAGATGACTTCCGTCCTCTGGAGAGCGATCCGGATGCCGTATACGATAAGATCATCGACATCGACCTTTCCACGCTGGAGCCGAAGATCGCCTGCCCCCACAGCCCGGATGCGGTCTGTGACGTGGCGGAGATCCAGGGGACCAAGGTGGATCAGGTCTGCATCGGATCCTGTACCAATTCGTCTTTGTTCGACATGCTGAAGGTGGCAGCTCTGCTGAAGGGCAGAACCATCGACCCCGGCGTGAGCCTTTCCATCTCACCGGGATCCAAGCAGGTCCTGGCCATGCTGGCGGACTGCGGCGCACTGTCGGATATCCTGGCCAGCGGCGCCCGGGTGCTGGAATGCGCCTGCGGACCCTGTATCGGAATGGGATTCTCCCCCAACTCCGGCGGTGTGTCCCTGCGGACATTCAACCGGAACTTCGAAGGTCGTTCCGGAACCGCAGACGGCAAAGTCTATCTGGTTTCTCCGGAGACGGCGGTGGCAGCCGCAGTGTTCGGCGAGATCACGGATCCTCAGAAGCTGGGGGAAATGCCTGAGGTCGTGATGCCGGAAGCATTCAAGATCGATGACAGCGCAGTG
>CAMOGZ010000220.1 GCA_946614405.1 uncultured Eubacterium sp.
GCCATGTGTTCATATCCTCCTGCCGCACTCAGATGACAACCCAGCGTAAGCATTATTTCTCCTCCGGGATGATCTCCAGCCAGTAGCCGTCCGGATCCTGGATGAAGTAGATCCCCATGTCATGATTCTCGAAGCAGATGCACCCCATCTCCTCGTGGAGCTTGTGGGCCGCCTCGAAATCGTCGGTGTGGAAGGCCAGGTGGAACTCCTCCTCGCCGATGTCGTACTTCTGAGGATGATCCGCCAGCCAGGTGAGCTCCAGCTCAAAATCCGCCTCGTCGTTGCAGATGTATACGATGATGAAGGAGCCGTCTGCGGCAGTCTTGCGGCGGCACTCCTTCAGCCCCAGGGCCTTCTCATAAAACGCCAGGGACACATCCAGATCCTGGACGTTATAGTTCTCATGGACCATTTTGAATTTCATGGTTCTTGCCTCCTTCGGGTAATTCTTGTTCTCATCTTACCACAAAGGCGAAACTGAATCCATTATCTTTTGCGGAAGATCTTCCGGGTGCGCTTTGCGTAGTCTTTGCGGACCGACTCCAGAGCCTCTTCATTGATGGTGCCGGTGCTGCGCATGCTGCACATTGCAGCACTGACCGCCGCGTAGTTCTTCTCGATGCCGATGTCATCGTTGATGAAGGTGGCCGCCCGGTCCGGCCGGATCCCCATGCGCCCCGCCACGCTGACGGCATCCATGTTGGCCCCCAGGAACAGGAACTCCCAGCCGTACTTCTCCTGCTGGCGGGAGATCATGTGCTTCACCTTGTCATAGGTGTACTGCACGCTGGCATTCTCCATTCCGTCCGTGGTGATGACGAACAAAGTCTTATCGGGCCGGTCTTCTTCTCTTGCGTATTTATGAACGTTGCCGATGTGGTGGATGGCCCGGCCGATGGCATCCAGCAGCGCCGTGCAGCCTCTGACATAGTATTCCTCTTCCGTGAGTTTCTCGATGCGGTCGATGGGAACGCGGTCGTGGATCACCTCGTGCTTGTCATCAAAGAGCACCGTGGACCAGATCACATCGCCCTCTACCTTCTTCTGTTTGTTCAGTGTTGCATTGAATCCGCCGATGGTGTCCGCCTCCAGCCCCGACATGGAACCGCTTCTGTCCAGGATGAACACCACTTCCATCGTATTTCTCTTATCTGTCATTTCTCTTACCTCCTTTGGGTTTTCTGATGCGCGGCGGCGGGCGCCGCTTCATTCCCTTTGCACAGCCCGGGCGCCGCGCCTCTTGTTCTGTTTTCTGAGGTAAGAATAACAAAAATCGCCCGGCACGTGGTCGCATGCCAGGCGACATTTTCATCTCTATATAAGGTCCGCCAGTCTGGGGCGTCCCTCCCCCCGGTCTTTGGTCCAGGTCCGGACGGTCTCCTCCTTCAGAAACTCACGGAATCCCTTCAGTTCTCCCGTCTTGTCGAAGACGGCGAGGGCCAGATAGTAGGTTCGCTTATCGTCATCGAACAGAATGATTGGCGGATGGTCGTGGGTCATGAGATAATAATTCATCAGAGTCCTTCCTGCTCTGCCGTTTCCGTCTGCAAAGGGATGGATGGTCTCGAAGATCAGGTGCAGATACGCCCCAATGGTCAATGGGTCACCTTCTGCTTCCGCTACTTCTTCGCAGAGTTCCCGGATCTCTTCTTCCACCGTCTCCGGAGCGCTTCCGATGTTGTCCCCGGTCACAAAATCGTGGATTTTATATTTCCCGGGACGCTCGCCTTTGTTGTACCGGGCCTCGTCGTAGCATCCCCGCATCAGCACCTCGTGGATCTTACAGATCAGCTCCGGCGTAACGGGATCCCCCTCCACGATCCGGGGCTTCAGATACTCATAGCAGAACTTCTGATTCTGCAGCTCAAACAAAGTCCTGGTGCTGCCCGTATATCCCGTGACCTTCCCATTCTCAAAGATCTCCCGAGTATCGTGCAGTGTGGTCTCCGGATTCTCAACAACATTGGAATGATAGGCAAAGAGGACCCGGAAGTTGCTCAGCCGCACATCCAGATCATCCGTATTCCGGATAGGTTCCCGGTTCCATTCCTGTATGATCTTTTCATAGGCATCGTTGGTATTCATGATCCACCTCACTTCCACATTATTGTATCACAGATTCCCAAGGTATGGTAAAATAACTGTAACGAGGAGGACGAGAACATGAGAAAAGAAGATCTGACCACTCCGCAGCTCGCGGAGTTTGCAAAGGATATGCTGCACCGGATGTCGGTGCATGAGACTTTGTGGTATATGGAGGTGGAACACCAGCTGGGACCCGAGAAGGCTCTGGCCGCCATGGACTACGCCTGGGGGAAAACCAAGGCCATCTCGGAGAAGCGTCTGGCAGGCTACATGCCGCTGGACATCGACGGGATGGACCGGGATCGTTTGCTCGCCTTTACTGGTGATGTGGCCAAGAACTGGCTGGCTCAGGACGGCGTGTGGTTCCAGGCGGTGGAATTCACGGACGGGATGAACGATGCCAAGCGCTGCAATGACTCGGTATGGGGCCGCTTCAGTCCCTTCGAGGCATTCTCCATCAAGCGGTTTCTGGGGATGGAGGAACATCCGGGGCTTG
>CAMOGZ010000221.1 GCA_946614405.1 uncultured Eubacterium sp.
TAACCCTTCTGGGTGATGTCCTTCTGCTTGGTGATGCCGATGAGATCAGAATCCAAGGTGTATCCCTGAGCGATGAGGATCTGAGCCTGTACCAGGTCGATGCCGGTGACCATCTCAGTTACGGTGTGCTCTACCTGGATGCGCGGGTTCATCTCGATGAAGTAGTGGTTGCCGTGCTTGTCCAGCAGGAACTCAACGGTTCCGGCACTTCTGTAGTTAACGTGCTTGGCGATCTTCAGAGCATCTTCGCAGATGGCCTGACGCTGCTTGTCCGTGAGGCACAGAGCCGGAGTGAACTCTACGACCTTCTGATGTCTTCTCTGGATGGAGCAGTCACGCTCAAACAAATGTACGATATTGCCTTCCTTATCACCAAGGATCTGGACCTCGATGTGCTTGGGGTTCTCCAGATACTTCTCGATGAAGATGTCGTCGATGCCGAATGCCTTGGCCGCCTCGCTCTTGGCCGTGCGATACTCGTTTACGATCTCGGACTTATCCCGAACCACACGCATACCGCGTCCGCCGCCGCCGGCTGCTGCCTTCAGGATGACCGGATATCCGCACTCATCTGCGAATGCCACAGCCTCTTCCTCGGTCTCGATGGCCTTCTCAACGCCGGGGATGGTGGGAACGCCAACTTCATTGGCGACCAGCTTGGACTGAATTTTGTCACCCAGCTGGTTCATCATCTCTGCAGTCGGTCCGATGAACTCGATCCCTGCTCTGGCGCAGGCGTCAGCGAAGTCCGCATTCTCGGACAGGAATCCATAGCCCGGATGGATGGCGTCTACACCCTTGGTCTTGGCCAGATCGATGATCTCATCGATACTGAGGTAGGCTGCAACCGGTGATTTGCCTTTTCCGATCTGATAGGACTCGTCAGCCTTGGTACGGAACATTGACTTGTTGTCTTCTTCGGAATAGATCGCTACAGTACGGATGCCCAGCTCACTGCAGGCACGGAAGATACGGATGGCGATCTCTCCGCGGTTTGCTACAAGTACTCTCTTGAATTTCTTAATTTCGCTCATTTTTTCATTCTCCAATTCTCAAAAAAAACTAAGTGACAAATTAATTTAGCAATAACGGATCATCTATGGATCAGTGCCGGCCGGCACGTCTCCTGTCAAGTTCATGAAGAAGCTTCTTCCGGAGGCGGATGTCATCGGGTGTGACCTCCACCAGCTCATCATCATCGATGAACTCCAGGGCTTCCTCCAGGGTGAATACCCGCGGCGGCGACAGTTTGATGGTCTCATCGGATCCCGCTGCACGCATGTTGCTGACTTTCTTGGCCTTGCAGGGGTTTACTTCCATATCGTCGCTTCTGTGGTTCATGCCCACGATCATTCCCTCGTAGACATGGGTCCCGGGTTCCACGAACATCTGCACACGTTCACTGATGTTGAACAAAGCATAGGGGGTGCAGTTCCCCTCTTCAATGGCAATGGCCACACCATTGGTTCTTCCGGGGATCTCGCCTTTGTACTCCTCAAAGTCGTAGAACCGGCGCTCCATGGTGCCCTCGCCTCTGGTATCATTGATGAACTCAGAACGGTAGCCCAGAAGTCCTCTGGTGGGCACGTGATACTCCAGGCGGGAGTAACCGTTCTCCCCGGACATCTGGACCATCATGCCCTTCCGCTGATTCAGCTTGGAGATCACGGAACCGGAGTACTCGTCCGGAACGCTGATCACCACTTCCTCAACGGGCTCGAGCTTCTTGCCACGCTCGTCTCTCTTGTAAATGACCTCCGGCTTGGAAACAGCAAGCTCGTAGCCTTCTCTTCTCATGTTCTCGATGAGAATGGACAGGTGCAGTTCGCCTCGTCCGGAGACCTTGAAACAGTCTGTGGAATCGGTCTCTTCCACCACCAGACCCACGTTGACCTCCAGCTCCTTGTTCAGACGGTCGCGGATGTGACGGGATGTCACATACTTGCCGACCTTGCCTGCGAAGGGTGAGGAGTTGACCATGAAGTTCATGGACAGTGTGGGCTCCTCGATGTGGATCATTTCCATGGGCTGGGGATCTGCCGGATCGCAGATGGTCTCGCCGATGGAGATATCGGAGATTCCGGATACCACGACGATGTCTCCGCACTCAGCCTGAGGAACTGCCATTCTCTTCAGGCCGCGGTATACGAATACCTGGTTGATCTTGCGGTTAACGATGCTGCCGTCTTCCTTGGCCACTGCCACGGTCTGACCTTCCTTGATCACGCCCTTGGTCACACGGCCGATGCCCAGACGTCCGATGTAATCATCGTAGGCCAGGGTGGAAACCTGCAGCTGCAGCGGCTCCTCCCGGAGATCCGGGTAAGGCTCGCAGTGCTCCACGATGGTGTCAAACAGCGGTGTGATATCCAGTCCGCCCAGTCCTCTGGGGGTGTGCTTCATCTTCTTGTCGCCTTCTCCGACCTCGATGCCCTTCACCTCTTCCGGATCGTGTACTGCGATCCCCTGTCTGGCGATGCCGTACAGGATGGGGAAGTCCAGCTGTTCATCATTGGCATCCAGATCCATGAAGAGCTCATAGACCTCGTCCACGACCTCCTCGATCCGGGCGT
>CAMOGZ010000222.1 GCA_946614405.1 uncultured Eubacterium sp.
AGAGGGCATGAAGGTGCTGGGCATTCCCCACATCGTGACCCAGCAGTACACTAAGGGGATCGGGGAAACTGTTCCCGCGCTGGCGGAAGCCATCGGCGAATTCGAGCCCATCGACAAGATCTGTTTCAGCTGTATGGGCAATGAAGAATTCTGCCGCCAGCTGGAGGCGGCGGGAAAGAAGACCGCCGTGGTCTGCGGCATCGAGGCCCACATCTGCGTGCAGCAGACGGTTCTCCAGCTTTTGGATGAGGGCTATCAGGTGTACGTACCGGTGGACTGCATCTCATCCAGAAGCGAGCAGGACCGGCTCTGGGCAGCGGACCGGATGGCGAAAGCCGGCGCCGTCATGACAACCTATGAAGCGGTGCTCTATGAGCTGATGCGGGACGCCAAAGCCCCGGAATTCAAGGCGATCTCGAAGATCGTCAAATAACGATGCGAAAAAGTGTTTATAAAGAAGTGACAAAAGCGGGGTGCCATGAAAGGCCCCCGCTTCGTGATTTGGGATCCGTTCGTATTTCATTCCATCGTGCCTGACTGCGCAGCTACTTTCTGCGGAAAACAGGTGAATAGCCGCCGTACTTCTTGCTTTGATAGGAGTAAAGGTAGACGGAGGTGAACCTGGTCAGTTTGGCGTTGCGCGGCCGCTTGGTGCTGGTGTAAAATCCCCGGACTTTTTTGTAGGTCTTCTTATTTCCCTTGAGACGATAGCCATTGTAGATGATGCCCGCAGCGCCGGGTTTCTTCTTCATCCTGATGACTGCAGTGCTCTTATAGCTGTAATAACGTCGGGTGTAGAGATAATGCCCATAATAGTAGTAACGTACCTTATGCCTTCTGACCTTGGAAACGGCTCTTCGCAGGGCCTTCACCGGGGGCTTCTTGGGCTGGCCGGTGATGATGACCTGGGTCCTGGATACAGCACCGGAATTCTTGCCGCTGAAGAAGTAGTCCGTGCCCTGGTAGGTCTCATATTTCCCGTAGTAGGTGTTGATCTTATATTTCTTATGGCCTTTCAGACGGGAGATCTTGTAGGTGGAATAGGTGTCCATGGCGCCATAGGTTTTGGCCTTGGACCCCTTCTTCTTATAATCCATGTAGAGACCGCAGTCTTCGTCATAGGCGTAGGAACTGACATTGGACTTATAGTACATATACTTGGAGTAGACTTCGTACATCTTCGGCTTGTTCTTGGGTTTCTGGTAAACGAAGGTGGGGACGAAGTCCTTGTAATATGCGGGAAGTCCGGTGGAATTGAACGTGGCTGTGGTGTAAACATAGACAGTATGGAAGCCCACGCTGGTGAGATTCTTCATGTCGATGCGGGCATTGATGGTGGATGTGCCCAGTCTGGACGGCTCGATGGCCACGATGTCATCGACGGCCACGGCATAGAAGGTATCTCCGATCAGTGAACCCTGAATGGTAACCACGCCGGTTTTCTTGTCCTGCCGGATGGTGGGACCATCCTCCTGGGTGATCAGGGTGTCATCGTTTTCGCTGTCCTGAGCGGTCATGACGTCCCCGCCTGCCTTTGCAGGTCCCGTAAGCTGCGGATTGACCTGCATTCTGACCGGTCCGTCCGGAATGAAATCGTCTGTGACCACAATGGCGTCGGAGAAATCAGCTTCCTGCAGTTCGGTGAAACCGGCGCCGGAGCCGCCGGCGGTTTCAGTTTCTTCCGCTTCCATGGGGAGGATCTCTTCGGATGCCTCTGAAAGAAGAACTTCTTCCGAAGAGTCCGGAACAATGGAGGGATCGATCTCCGTTTCCGTACCGTCGGCGTTCACCTCGAAAGCCCTGAGCGGAGGATCTCCTCCGGAAGTTTCTTCCGCGGCCCGGGCGCCGTCGCCCATCCACGGAATAAAGGTCAGACCGACGGTCAGCGCCAGCGCAAAAGCCATCAGCTTCCTGGCTGCTTCGTTCATATTCTTCTTCATGACATCCCCTCCTCATCGGAACAAGCTGTAAAAAAACAGCAACTCAATGAAAGTTACCTAAGGATGCTCGAATATTCTGTCTATTTAGATTTTATATGGAAAGCCATATGCTGTCAATTCTTTTATATGCGAATGGGATGTGAAAGATGAGAGCGCGCAGCGATCCTTCCGCAGACCGGACCATGGCTGCGGACAACCGGCGCCGGGCGTTTTTTCCCGGGCGGGTATGGTCACAGACGGGCAGGGTGTGTTAGAATAAGAAACCGAAGCAGTCAGGTCAATCATCGCTATGCCGCAGAACAGGAGTAAACCAGAATGTACATGTTCGACAACCGCATCACAATCCAGGACCGTCCGGTCCTGGAGGAGTACCTCAACGGATTTGAATACAAGACCTCGGGCCTGTCCTTCAGCGCCATGTACATGTGGCGGGACAGCAACATGTTCAGCTGGGACATCATGGGGGAATATATGTGCGTTGCGGGAATCAGCCACCTGGAACTGGAGGAGGGAATCATCCTGCCGTTTCTCTTCCCGCCCCTGACCCGGACGGGAGCATACGACAAGGATGAACTGCGTCGGAGCATCTTCATGGCCCG
>CAMOGZ010000223.1 GCA_946614405.1 uncultured Eubacterium sp.
CGGAGGATTTTCTATTGTTTCCAGCTGCGGCGGATAAGCCCCCTCGCCCCTTTTGATCATGATCATGTCATACCTCCCTCTTCTGATACTGCAAAGCCTCTGCTACATGTTCCATTTCCACATATCTCTTCCCGTCAAGGTCCGCAATGGTCCGGGCGATCCTTCTGGTCTTATCCAGAGTCCTGGGATTCAGCCGGTGCTTCTCATAGTCTTTGGCCAGAAGTTCCTCTCCGTCCGGATGGATCTCTACCATCTCCCGGATCTGCTGACTGCTCATCTGACTGTTAAGCAGAATTCCCATATCAAGGAATCGCTCGCTCTGGATCTCTCTGGCGCGGATCACCTGCTCCCGCATGGCCGATGAACTCATGGACTCCTGGCTGTTCAGCTGTCCATAGGGGACCGTTTTCAAAAACAGATGGATGTCGATCCGGTCCAGCACCGGGCCGGAGATCCTGGCCTGATACTGCCGGACCTGGGTCAGAGTGCACTGACAGGTCCCATCGTCCTCTCCATAGTATCCGCATTTGCAGGGATTGGTGGCCGCAACCAGAAGAAAGTCCGCAGGATAGGTGCAGGTCTCTCTGGAGCGGGACACATTGACCTCCTTTTTCTCAAGGGGCTGGCGCAGGGTATCGATCACCGCCGCCGGGAACTCCGCCAGCTCGTCCAGAAAGAGGACTCCCTTGTCTGCCAGGGTGATCTCTCCGGGAATGGGTCTGCCGCCTCCTCCGATGAGCGCCGCAGAGGTGATAGTATGATGAGGGCTGCGGAAGGGCCGGTGCAGGATCAATGGATGCTCCTGATCCAGAAGACCGCTGACGGAATAGATCATGGTCACTTCCATCTGCTCCTCATAGGTCAAAGGCGGAAGGATGGTGGGGATCCTCTCTGCCAGCATGGTCTTTCCTGTTGCGGGACTTCCGGTCATCAGAACGCCGTGGCCTCCGGCCGCCGCCACCAAAAGCGCCCGCTTCGCCGATTCCTGACCCTTCACATCGGCATAATCCAGCTCCGCAGAAACAGGACCTGCTTCTGTCCCCAATGCTCTACCCGTATACTCCGGTATGATGGTCCTCCGGTTGAAATGGTCCGTCACCTCACGGAGCGTCTCCACAGGATGAACGCATATGCCTTTCACCAGGGCAGCTTCATCCTGATTCCCCTTCGGCACGATCACATGGGTGCACCCCTGCCGGAAAAGTCCCTCCACCATGGGCAGGATCCCGTTTACCCGCTGGATCGATCCGTCCAGGGACAGTTCCCCCAGAAGTCCGTAATCCCGGAGTCCCTCCGTCAGGATCTGTCCGGAGCCTGCCAGGATCCCCAGAGCCATGGGAAGATCCAGCTGGCTCCCCCGCTTTCTCTGATTTGCCGGGGCCATATTGATGACGATCCGCCCCATGGGATATTCCATCCCGCTGTGCCGTATGGCGGAACGGATCCGCTCCCGGGCTTCCTTAACAGTAGTATCGGCCGTCCCAACGATGTGAAATGCCGGAAGGCCTTTGGAGATATCGGTCTCCATCCGTACCATGACGGCATCGATGCCGCTGATTATGGCCGTATTCACTTTTGACAGCATAGTATCCCCCCTCTAAAATGCATTCTCGATGTGGTCGTACCGGATCTCGATGACATCGAAGGAAACGTTCTGTTCCCACTTTCTCTCTTTCATGAGATAGTACTCCGCGATCCTTCTGATCCGTTTCTGCTTCTGGGCGTCCACGGCCTCTGCGGGAGTCCCTGCTATGTCCTTTTCCCGGGTCTTCACTTCCGCAAAGACGATCACATCCTCCCGCTGGGCAATGATGTCGATCTCTCCCATCCTGCACCGGAAGTTGCGTTCCAGGATCTCATACCCTTTCGAATACAGCATGGCGCAGGCAAACTCTTCGCCCCAGTTTCCCATTAGTTTCTTGTCGATCAAAATAAATCCCCTTTCTACGCCATCCCTATTATTTTAGATTTAACCATTTTTACCATATACTGTCAATACATTAACGTAAAAAAACCGCAGTTTTCACTGCGGCTTGATATCTCTTACAGCACGAATTTCTCGATGGCAAGGGCTACTCCGTCATCATCATTGGATGCCGTGACGTAGTCTGCCTGCTCTTTCATCTCATCGCTGGCGTTGGCCACCACGATGCCGATGCCCGCAAGCCGGATCATCTCCAGGTCGTTGGGACTGTCACCGATGGCCATGAGCTGCCCTGCTTCGATCCCCAGCTGGGCCATGAGATGCTCCAGTGCGTCGGCTTTGCTCGTGCTGGGTCCCCCCACCTCGTAGTTGTTCCCAAAGGACGAGGTGATGGTGGCGTTTTCGATGGCTCTGAGCTTCTCCCCCATCCGTTCCTTCTCCGCCAGGTCACGGAATACGATGTTGATATTCTCCATGTGATCCCGGTGCTCCCGCATGAAGTCGAAGATTCCTTCCACCGGATTCCGGGTGGAAAGGACGTAATCGGTTTCCCGGAAGTCCGATCCGTTGATCTTCATGTCCTCGT